>JANOWA010000033.1:0-2963 GCA_031417675.1 Methylotenera sp. | reverse complement strand
GTTGTGCCGCTGGTGTAAACTAAATATGCAGGTTCTTCAGCTTTACTTTTGTAAGCCGCGTCGCACCTGTGCGTGACGCTTAACGCGTTTTCTAAACTCAGCACATTTAAGCAGCCGTGCGGTTGTGTGTGGGTAGTTTGCGAGAGCAATATATGCGATAAATTTGGCATATCAGGCATGCCTTCTACCAATTGCTCTTCCATCGCCACCCAAGCTTTTGCATCAGTCACCAACACGCTTGCACCTGAATCTTTGGCTAAATAAACCACTTCTTCGGCGGTTAATAGTGTGGAAGTTGGCACTGCAATTGCGCCCATTTTCATCGCACCCAAAAACGCGATTGGATAATCTAGGCTGTTTGGCAAGCGAATCAATACGCGGTCGCCCACTTTGATTTTTAAATTGCGTAACACTTGCGCAAATTGATCGGTTTTATGTGCCAACTCGGCAAACGTAATCGTCGATGTGCCAAGCGCATCGTCTTCTACAATCATGGCGATATTATCGGCTTGCGGCGTGCCTAGGTGACGGTCGCTGCAAGCCGCGCCAATGTTGAAGTGGCTAGGGATTTGCCATTGCCAATCGGGGAAATTTTCAAACTTTTGCATTATATATCTTTCTTTAAAATTCAGAATTTAGTGATGAAGTGCAAGGCGCACAGCGCACAGAAAGCGGAATGTACTTAAAGTACATGAGCATTTCGAGCACTGCGCAACGCAGCAATTCGCGCTAAAAATGAATTTTTCACAGCAACACGCCATATGGCCAGTTTTGGCGAATAACTTGTTCTGGTAATTGTTCTAGCACATGCACAGCAAACTCCATATCCGATGTTTTAAGCGCACGCAGCGCATGCGCACGTAGCAAGGTTTGAAGCGCTTTGCCAAACATGGGCGGATCGAGCATTTCGCCTTCAAACTTAATCGCGCCACCATGTAGCGCATCGGCATCAATTGCCGCTTTTAAAATGCGTACTTTCTGCGTAACATCGGTTGGAGATGGCGTATAAGCAGTTTTGCACAAATGAATATGGCCTGGGTGAATGACTTGCTTGCCTGTAAGCCCCATGGCGGCTTCTTGGCAGGCATGTTTATACACAATGCGCGATTCATCATCGCCATGTAAATCTAGCCAGCGGCGCACATCTTGTGGCTCTAAAAACTTTTCTGGCATAATATTTTGGCCGATAAGCGTCTCTACGCCGCCAATGACGCCTTTGCCTGCAATGCGCGCTTCAAACATCAACGTGTTCATGTAAAACTGCAGCTCTTCAATCCAGCCTTCTGGCGTAATGTGAATACCCATCGCTTTGGAGAAATCGTGAATACCAAACACCACGTGTTTTACCGTAGTATATTGCATTAAATCGGGCGCAATTTTCAGTGATTTTGGGTGCTCGATAATCGGCTGAATCGTCATATTCGGGTTGATATTCAGCAAAAAGCTCGATAAATCACGCACTTCGGCCGCGCCATACACCTCGCCTGCTTTGGCCAGCATGACCACATCAATATAGTCACCCATATCACGCACCAAAGCCATATCTTGCTCGTACTCATCAGTGCGGAAAGAGTTGCAGCGAATGGCAATGGTGACGCGCTCATTCACTTTGCGCAGCGCAGGTAACTCGTGGCGTAATAAATTACGGCTCATTTCTTTTTGGCGGCAACCATCTTCTAAGTCAAAAATTAAGGTATGCGCAATCGTGTTATGTGCGTGCTTAGCCATGCGCGCGGCCGCTTGCGCCATGTCCTCGTAAATGCCTAAGCTAGGTGCATATTTAACGGGGGGATAATACAACTGAATGCCAGGCCAATAATCGCCCAGCACATTTGAACTACTATTTTTATGTTCGCTCATGTTTGCTTTCGTCAGGCACTTTTGGCTTGGTGCATTGATTGTATTTTTTGAATGACTTTTTTTACTTCTGTATCGTTATTTATACTGTTATTTTTTATCTTATTATTGACCAATAAATCCCAAAAATCGTTATCGGGCAATGCTAATAAAGCATCTAAAGCAGTTAATTCTGGCATGGTTAAGGTTTTAAATTCACTCGCCACAAAGCGTTGTAACACAATATCTAGTTCTAGTAATCCGCGTCTGCAGCGCCAAGCAAGCCGCCTTGCTTCTGCTTGTTTTAGGGCGAGCTCTTTATGCGCGCTATTTTTTTGTAAATTAGCGCTCATTTATATGACTTTAATGCCAAATATTTTTTTCTCTTTTTTGCTGTCTTTGGCACGTTCAATTTTTAAATCTTTAATGTTGGCAATGGCCGCATTGGGGTTGAGCTTTTTAGGGCAAACTTCTACGCAATTCATAATGTTATGACAGCGATACAAGCGGTACGGATCTTCAAGATTCTCTAAGCGCTCTTCGGTTGCTTGATCGCGCGAATCCATAATAAAGCGATTGGCTTGCATTAAGCCTGCAGGGCCGACAAACTTATCAGGGTTCCACCAAAAGCTTGGGCAAGATGTCGTGCAAGCACCGCACAAAATGCACTCGTACATACCGTCTAACTTAGCGCGATCTTCTGGGCTTTGCAGGCGCTCAGTTTCTGGCAGCGGGTCATTATTAATTAAGTAGGGTTTTACTGAATTATACGCATCAAAAAACTGCGTCATATCCACCACTAAATCGCGAATCACTGGCAAGCCAGGCATAGGGCGCAGCACAATCGGCTGCTCTAAATCGGCAATTTTAGTAATGCAAGCCAAACCATTTTTACCATTGATATTCATACTATCACTGCCGCAAACGCCTTCGCGGCACGATTTACGCATAGTAAGCGTATCGTCTTGTTCTTTCAAACGCATCAAGCCATCTAATAGCATATTGTCTTCTTCAGCTAGTTCAATGCTGTAGTCTTGCATGTAGGGCTTTTTATCCACATCGGGATTAAAGCGATAAATTTGAAATTTAACGTGATTGCTCATGATTTTATGCCCTATTAATACACG
>JANOWA010000032.1:0-4636 GCA_031417675.1 Methylotenera sp. | reverse complement strand
CGCTTGTGTTGACGTTAAAGATCGCCTGCCACGCATCATCGCTGATGCGCTCCAGCGGCTGTCCGGTTTGCCAAAGCTTGCAGTGCACTAAGCGTATTGCCATCGACAACGCCATCGACCGTGCCAGGGTTTTGGCCAGCGGCAGATAATGCAGACTCAATTTCTTGCAGTTTTGCAGGCGTTGAGTTGGTTGCGCATAAAATACGGCGCCATTCCCATTTATCAGCAGAAACCGTTTTGGTTGAGGTCACCGTATCGTATTCAGCTGGAATTTCGGTTACTTTTTCAGTTGCGGGTGTCACCAATTTAGTGGTTTTTACTTTTGCGTATTCAGCTGGCACTGCTACTTCACGCGTGGTTGCTGGTGTTTTTAATACCGTTTTGCGTACAGTAGTGTATTCAGCAGGAATCGCTTCTTCACGCGTGCTAGGGCCTGTCACCATCACTTTATTGGTGACTGTTTTATACACGGCAGGTTTTTCAATTAAACACATCACATAGCCATCATCGCCAGCAATTTGCTCTTTAGCGCCGCTGTTAGAAGCTTCTGCAACGGTGCTGCGCTTCCAATAAGTTGAGGCTGCAGTAACTAATACTTGCTGTGATTTGTCCTCAAAAACAGCATCTACGGGTATTAAACGTTTGCCAGCTGGTTTTACCAACACTTGCTCTTCGGCAGGCTCATAAACGGCAGGCACTACTTCTAAACGCGTGCCAGCTGGTTTTACCAATACCGTTTCTTCGCCAGTTGCGTAAGTTGCTGGCACAATGTCTATTTTTTGGCTAGCCGCACGTTTTAATACTTGTTGAGACATTTGCTCGGTAACTGGTTTGGTGTGTAGGTTAACGTAGCATTCGCCTGGTTTGGCCGAAGGTGGCGCGGTTACGTTATTGCTAGTGGCGTATTGGTTGCTGGTATCAACCAAGCCGCGGCTGGTGCGCTGTGCGGCGCAACCAACCGCTAAGGTAGAAATGACTGCGAGTAATAACACTTTATTAGTATTCATGATGTGCCCTTTTAAAAATGATAAAAATGATTGACTTGAAGTAATGCGTTTCAAAAATAAAACACATAGTGCAAGCTTAATTAGTTAGAAAACATTAAAATTACATCTTTATACAAAATCCATAATTTCAGTTTTACTGCACAATCATTAAAACATTTTAATTAACAAGCCACCGTAAACAATTGTTAAGCCCAATTGTTAAGTGCTACGGTTTAAGGTGAATTTTGCTAACCTATTTATTATTTGCTTTATAGCTAAGCAATGCAATTTGTTGGGGTCAGCATTTTCATTAATTAAGGCTACAGAATTTACCGATAAGAAAATCCAATTAAATGAATGTGTTATACGAAGAAGAAGGCAGTTTTAAAGTAGCCGCAATCATGAGCGAGAGCGATGCCGCATTGCAGTTGGAATCGACCAGCGGCAAGCGCAGCAAAATTAAAGCGGCCAATGTGTTGCTACGCTTTGAATCTGCTCTGGCTGGCTTTTTAGAAGCCGCAACGGCCGAGGCGGATACCTTAGATTTAGATTTTGTGTGGGAGTGCTGCGGCGAGGCTGAGTTTGGCTTTGCCGATTTAGCCGCTGATTATTTTGGCGCAAAACCCACTAGCCAGCAAGCAGCGGCCATTGCCATTAAGCTGCATGCTGCGCCCATGTATTTTTATCGCAAAGGTAAAGGTCGCTACAAAGCCGCACCTGCGGAGACGCTAAAATTAGCATTGGCAGCGGTAGCGCGCAAAAAACTGCAAGCCGAGCAAATGGCGGCTTGGGTAATTTTGTTAAATGAGAAAAAACTGCCAGAAGGCTTTGTTAGTAAGGCTGACAGCCTTGTTTATAACCCCGATAAAAACTCGCTAGAATGGAAAGCGATTGACGAAGCCGCGCAAACGTCGGGCAGGCTGGCATTAAGCGTGATGGCCGATTGTGGCTTAATTGCAAGCGCACACGATTATCACTTGGGTGCTTTTTTGCGTGAGATGTTTCCAGACAAAGATGGCAACGCGGGTACAGACTTTCCAGCGTTTGATTCGCCCATCATTGCTGATGATTTACCGCTAGCAAAAATGGACTGTTTTAGCATTGATGACGCGACGACGACGGAAATTGACGATGCGTTTAGCTTAGAAAGTTTAAGCAACGGCAACACGCGTGTTGGCATCCATATCGCCGCACCAGCATTGGGCGTATTAGTTGATTCTGTCTTGGATGCCATTGTTTTACAAAGGCTTTCTACGGTTTACATGCCAGGCAATAAAATTACCATGTTGCCAGATGCTGTCGTCAAGCCATTCAGCCTAGAGGCAGGTGAAACCAAACCCGCTTTGAGCTTGTATGTGGAGTTTACGCCAAGTTTTGACATTGTCGCGCACGAGACCAAATTAGAAAAAATTAAAATGGCCGATAATTTACGCCATGATGAAATAGAACCGTTTTTTAACGTCGCTACTTTAGACAAAGACAGTGGTCACCCATATTGGTCGCGCTTAAAAATGCTATTTGGCTTGGCGGAAAGTTTAGAAATTGCGCGTGGTAAAGCCAACCCCAATGCCGCGCCGCAGATTGATTACAACTTTTATGTGACTGACGGTATCGTTAAAATCGTCGCGCGCGAACGCGGTAGCCCAATGGATAAGCTAGTCGCGGAGCTGATGATTTACGCCAATAGCCATTGGGGCGGGCTGTTGAAAGAAGCGGAAATTGCAGGCATTTATCGCGCACAAACGGGCGGAAAAGTGTTTATGACCACCAAGGCCGAGCCGCATCAGGGCTTGGGTGTGGCGCAATACGCTTGGTCAACTTCGCCGTTACGCCGCGCGGTTGATTTGGTCAATCAGCGCCAATTAATCGCCATGTTAGCTAAAGAGCCTGCGCCATACAGCGAAAAAGACGGCAAATTGAACGTGATTATGCGCAATTTTGATCAAACTTATAACGCCTATAGCGAGTTTCAAGCCCGCATGGAACGCTATTGGAGCTTGCAATATTTAATTCAAGAAAACTTCACTGAAATCACCGCGGTTGTTTGGCGCGACAATTTAGTAAAAATTGATGGCATGTTTTTTATCACCAAAGTGCCTAGTCTGCCAACTTCAAGTCTTCCAGAGTTGAAAGTAGGCACAAAAGTCTTGTTAGAAATCAAACATATAGATCCATTATTAATGGAATTAAATTGTAAATTTAAAAGTGTGATTGAAACGGAAGTTGTGGCGATGGAAGAAGCAAATGTTGAGATTTAACAAAAACATTTATGTTGAATTTTAAAAGAAAAATCCATAAAAGCGTTGCCGACGACAGCATCGTTGAAGTGACCGAAACGGGCGGCATTCGCTCGTTACATTTAGGCTCAGTGACCATTCAAAGCAGCATGAAAGTAAGCGCGCCTTATGCGCTACAACTCGCCTATTCGCGCGGCATGATGAGCTTTTTGTTGTTTTCAGACAAAGTAAAAAATGTACTCAGCATTGGCTTAGGTGGCGGTAGCGTGCCTAAATATATTCATGCTAATTGCCCCGAAATCGAGCAAACCATTGTCGAAATCAACCCGCAAATGATCAACATCGCGCGCAGTCATTTTTATGTGCCAGATAATGACGAAAAGTTTAACGTGATAGAAGGCGATGGTATTGCCTACCTTGCTAACAATCGCGCCAGTGCTGACGTGCTGATGATAGACGCGTTTGATGCGCATGGCATCCCACCCGATTTTTGCAGCCAAGATTTTTTTGATAGCTGTGAAGCTGCGCTGACAAATGAGGGTATTTTTGTGATTAATTTGTGGGGCAGTGATAAAAATTTCGATATTTATTTGCGTCGCATCGAACAAAGTTTTGACGACAAAGTGTTGATATTGCCAACTGGCAAGCCCGGTAATATCGTGGTTTTTGGCTTTAAGCAACTGCCCGATTTAAAAGTTGCACGCATGCGCGAGCGTGCTAAGGCGTTAGAGCAACTGCATAAAATAGAATTTGTTAGCTTTTTAGAAAAACTATGCGAACATAACCCTAATCGCCATCAACAGTTTTTTCTAGCGTAATTTGCAAGAATTATTTGAAAGTATTATCAACATGTTAAATCAATATTTTGCCACCTGCCCACGCGGCCTTGAAGCCTTATTACAAGCGGAGTTACAAGGCATAGGTGCAAAAGAAATCAAAGCAACCGATGGCGGTGTAGGCTTTGCGGGCGAGCTTAGCGTATGTTACGCCGCCAATTTACATTCGCGCATCGCCACGCGCATTTTGATGCAAGTAGGGCGCGGCAATTACGCGACTGAGGATGATTTATATGAAGCTGCCTACCAGTTAAATTGGCCGAATTGGTTTGATGTGAAGCATGATTTTATGGTGAAAGTCACTGGCGTAAAATGTCCGCTTAAAAGTTTGGAATTTGCCACTTTGCGCATTAAAGACGCGGTGTGCGACAAGTTTAGGCAAGTGGTGGATTCGCGCCCCTACATTGATACCAAAACGCCTGCGGTGCGTATTCATGCTTACTTAACCGCCGATGCTTATGTGTATTACATTGATACATCGGGCGATGCGCTTTATATGCGCGGTAACCGCAAAGCCAGCATTGAAGCGCCTTTGCGCGAGAATTTGGCCGCAGGTATTTTGCAATTATCAGGTTGG
>JANOWA010000031.1:0-5963 GCA_031417675.1 Methylotenera sp. | reverse complement strand
GATTGGCGTGTTGAATACCCGTTTGTGGTGCTTAACCCCGATACTGAAATTGAAATTGCCGCCTTGGTACGCGCTAGTATCGAGCTTGGGCTAACCGTGATTCCACGCGGCGGCGGCACTGGCTATACGGGCGGCGCTATTCCGTTAACGCCATTATCTGTGGTAATTAATACCGAAAAGTTAGATCAACATACAGGCGTGCAAATGCGTACATTGCCAGGCGTAGCGCGCCAAGTGGCCACCATCGAATGCGGCGCAGGCGTGGTGACGCGCCGAGCCATGGAGGCCGCAACTGAGGCAGGGCTAGAGTTCGCTTGCGACCCTACTAGTGCAGACGCTAGCTGTATTGGCGGCAATGTTGCAGTAAATGCAGGTGGTAAAAAAGCCGTTTTATGGGGCACAGCGCTAGATAATCTGGCCAGTTACCGCATGGTAACGCCCGATGCGCAGTGGCTAGAAGTTGAGCGGCTTGAGCACAATTTGGGCAAAATTCACGATATCGCTATCGCGCGTTTTAATCTAACGCGCTTTGATATCGTTATGAAATCACAGCTGGGCGAGCCAGAAATTATCAGCATTCCAGGACCTAGTTTCCGCAAAGTGGGTTTGGGTAAAGATGTAACCGATAAGTTTTTAAGCGGCCTGCCAGGCATACAAAAAGAAGGCTGCGATGGCTTAATTACTTCGGCCACCTTCATTTTGCATCGCATGCCTAAACACGTGCGTACCATTGCGCTAGAGTTTTTTGGCAATGTGTCACACGCCGTACCTGCCATTGTAGAGATTAAAGATTACCTCGATTTAACCGCCAAACAAGAGCCTGCCGTGATTATGGCGGGCTTAGAGCACATGGACGAGCGCTATATTAAAGCGGTGGGTTATGCAACTAAAGCGGCGCGCCAACAACGTCCAAAAATGGTATTGATTGCGGATATTGCTAGTGATGATGAAAATGCAGTAGGCCAAGTGGCATCTGCCATGGTGCGTATGTGTAATGCGCGCGACGGCGAAGGCTTTATTGCAGTTTCTGCTGAAGCACGCAAAAAATTCTGGCTCGATAGGGCGCGCACAGCGGCCATTGCGCGCCACACCAATGCCTTTAAAATCAATGAAGATGTGGTGATTCCGCTGCCAAAATTAGGCGAATACTCTGATGGCATCGAGCACATTAATATTGAGCTTTCAATTGATAATAAATTAAAGTTACTAAACGCGTTGCAAACATTTATTGCAGGCGATTTGCCGTTAGAGCGCGATGAAGACGGCAACTCAGACCCGCAAGCCGTACTATCAAAACAGGCTATTGCACTCGATTTAATCAGTGAGTTGCGTGCGCGTTGGAGCTTGATTTTAAATAACCTCGATGCGAAAGTCACCGCTCTGGGAACGCTTGGTAAGCCACATGAAAAATACGAAAACGTATTCCGCGCGGTGCAAAGCTACGATTTACGCATCTCTTGGAAGCGCGAACTAAAACGCCCAATGGCGGAGATTTTTGCGGGTCGCGAGTATCAAAAAATACTGGCAGAGTTAGACATCATTCACAAAAAAGTACTGAAAAGCCGCGTATTTATTGCCTTGCATATGCACGCGGGTGATGGAAATGTGCACACTAATATCCCCGTCAATTCAGATGATTACACCATGATGCAAGATGCGCACACTGCAGTCGGCCGCGTGATGGCGTTGGCCAAAAGCCTTAATGGCGTGATTTCTGGTGAACATGGTATCGGCATCACCAAAATGGAATATTTAGATCAAGCCACGATTGATACCTTTACCACCTATAAAAATAAAGTTGACCCTAACGGCCACTTTAACAAAGGCAAATTGCTTAATGGCTCTGGCCTTGAAAACGCTTATACGCCTAGCTTCGGTTTGCTTGAGCAAGAGTCCATCATTATGGAGCAATCTGCCATTGGCGAAATTGCCGATGATATCAGCGATTGTTTACGTTGCGGAAAATGTAAGCCTGTGTGTACTACGCATGTACCCAGGGCGAACCTTTTATATTCACCACGCAACAAAATTTTAGGTACCTCACTGCTTATTGAAGCATTCCTATACGAAGAGCAAACGCGGCGTGGTATTTCGCTCAAACATTTTGATGAGTTTAACGATGTTGCTGACCATTGCACGGTGTGTCATAAATGCTTAAATCCATGCCCTGTGGATATTGATTTTGGTGATGTCTCAATTAAAATGCGCAACTTTTTACGCGAGCAAGGTAAAAAGAAATTTAACCCTGGCACAGCCGCAGGCATGCTGTTTTTAAATGCGAAAGATCCCGCCACGATTAAATTATTACGTGCTGGGATGATTCAATTTGGCTATAAAGCACAAAATTTTGCGCACATGTTGGCGAAAAAGTTCGGCTTGTTGAAAGATAAGATTCGTCCGCCAGCAACGGTTGGTAAACCTGAAATTAAAGCGCAAGTGATTCACTTTATTAATCGCCCAATGCCGAAAAAATTGCAGTCAAAAACTTCGCGTGCCATGCTGGGTATCGAGGATGACCACATGATTCCTGTCATCCGTAACCCTAAAAAGGTCACAGAAGACAGCGAAGCAGTGTTTTACTTCCCTGGTTGCGGTTCAGAGCGTTTGTTTTCAAACGTTGGTCTAGCCACGCAAGCCATGTTGTATGAAGTGGGCGCGATTACGGTGCTGCCACCTGGCTATTTGTGTTGTGGCTACCCGCAAACTTCTAGCGGCAATCATGATAAAGGCCTGCAAATCACGACGGATAACCGCGTGTTGTTCCACCGTGTGGCTAATACCTTAAATTATCTCGATATTAAAACGGTGATTGTGTCTTGCGGCACTTGTATGGACCAACTGCAAAAATACGAGTTTGAAAAGATTTTCCCAGGTTGCAGGTTATTGGATATCCATGAATATCTCATGGAAAAAGACCAGAAGCTATCAGGCGTTACGGGTACAAGGTATATGTACCACGACCCCTGCCACAGCCCGATGAAGACTTACAAGCCGTTAGAAGTCACCAATAAGCTAATGGGTACAGAAGTCGCGTTAAACGACCGCTGTTGCGGCGAGAGCGGTACGTTTGCGGCGGCACGCCCCGATATTGCCACGCAAGTAAAATTCCGTAAGCAAGAAGAGCTGGAAAAAGGCATGGCCAAAATGGGCTTAACGGTGGGTGCGCCTGAAGAGAAAGTGAAAATTCTTACCAGCTGCCCAAGCTGCTTGCAAGGTTTAGCGCGCTATGGCGACGATACGGGCATTGAAGCGGATTACATTGTGGTTGAGATGGCGAAGCATATTCTGGGTGAAAACTGGATGCAGGAATATGTAGAGAGAGTGAATAATGGTGGGATTGAGAAGGTGTTGTTGTAGTTTCTGTTAATAGATATGACTGTTAAAACTGAGGCAGAAGTTATTTTTGAGTCTTTTTGCAATGGCCATAGATTAGACTGGGAAAAGATTCCCGAAAAGGACAACCCTACACCTGATTATGTTATTAGTAGTGGTGGGCAGGTTATCTATTTTGAGTTAAAACAATTAGATAGTGACGAGAAATTTGATAAATCTGACAAAGGCGTAAGTTCTAGAACTGTTGGTTCTCATGTTCGTAAGAAAATTGGCGACTCTAAAAAACAAGTCCAAACTGGAGCAAAAGAAGGCGCGCCAAGTGTTTTACTAATATACAACAATCTGGATTCGCTACAGTCATTCGGGACGGAGCAGCATGATTTTATAGCTGCCATGTATGGTGAAATGACTGTAAGAATTGGTATCAAAGACAAAAAGATTGTTGATTCATTTCATGGACGTAACTCATTGCTTCAGGAAGCCCAAAACACCTCTTTTAGTGCGGTTGGACGTCTTAGGCGCACAATTGATGGGGCTAGTGTACTGTTGTATGAGAATATCTATGCTCTTAATCCGTTAGATATAGAGCTGCTACAATCTTGCTTTGAATTTAGGCGGGTGGAGCTAGCCTAAAAGCGCCGGACGGTGCGGAGCTCGTGCTTTCAGCGCTCAAACAGTCCTCGCCTTCATCTCATTTTTTCTGCGCACTTGGGCTTGCTGTCAGGGGATTTAAAGTCAACACCATACGAATACCACTGTTGCTGGTTTTTTAGTCAATCTCTCAAATCCCGTCATTCTGAGCGCAGCGAAGAATCCAGCAGTATTAAAAATCCCGTTTAACCGCAAACTCGGCTAAATCAATCAATGCTTGTTTATTAGCCGATTCTGGTAAGTGCGCAATGGCTTCGCAGCCAAGTTTGGCTTCGTTGGCAGCCAAATCGCGCACATATTGTAGTGCATTGGTTGCGTTAACGGCTGCAAGTACGGCTGGCAACTCATCAAGCCCGCCTTGCTGAACAGCTTTACGAATGGTTGCGGCCTCTGCCGCGGTGCCGCGGTGCATGGCAATTAACAAAGGTAATGTCGGCTTGCCTTCAGCTAAGTCATCACCTAAATTTTTGCCAATTTGGTTTACATCGCCGCTTAAATCTAGCACATCGTCAATGAGTTGAAACGCCGTGCCAAGCCGCATGCCGTATTGCGCTAAGGCGGTTTCATCGGTGTTATTTGCGCCGCTAATGACTGCGCCCAAACGCGTTGCGGCTTCGAATAATTTGGCGGTTTTAAAGTGGATTACTTTTAAATATTCTTGCTCGGTTACGTCGGCGTTGTGAATGTTCATTAACTGCAACACTTCGCCTTCACTGATAATATTTGTCGCTTCTGACAAAATTTCCATTACGCGCATATTTTGCAGTTTTACCATCATTTGAAACGCACGCGAATATAAAAAATCGCCCACTAGCACGCTTGCGGCATTGCCAAACAGGTGATTAGCTGTACTTTTGCCACGGCGCATGGCGGATTCGTCAACCACGTCGTCATGCAGTAGTGTGGCGGTGTGGATAAACTCTACAACTGCGGCAAGCTCGTGATGGGGCGTATCAACGGGTTGAAATATGCCGCTAGAGAGCAGTACCAGTGCGGGTCGCAGGCGTTTCCCCCCACTGCCAATAATGTGATCACCAATGGTGTTAATAAGCGCGACTTCGGAATGCAGCGAGTGCCTAATCACGGTATCGACCGCTTGCATATCGGCCGCGATAAAAGTTTGAATATTGTTTAGTGTCACTATATGCTTAAAGCTTGAAAAAGCCGTTTAAAGATTACACACATTTTATCACAGCCGACGCGTGCTTTTAGGCGTAAATAGCATAATTAGCGTTTGCTTTTATTGTAAGTTTAAGTATAATGCGCGATTCATTTGAAGTATAGAAAAGCAAGGTTAAAACCATGTACGCAGTAATTAAAACAGGTGGCAAGCAATATAAAGTAGAAGTTGGCGCAAAACTAAAAATTGAAAAATTATTGGGTGATGCTGGCAGCAAAGTGGTTATTGACAAAGTATTAATGATTGCAGATGGTGACAAAACCACAATCGGCGCGCCTTTGGTGGCGGGTGCTAAAGTAAGCGCAACTGTACTTTCTCATGGCCGTGCAGATAAAGTGATGATTTTTAAATTTCGCCGTCGTAAACATTATCGTAAAACACAAGGCCATCGCCAAAGTTTTACTGAAATTCAAATTGATGCAATTGCCGCTAAATAATTAGCGCTACTTAAAGAATTAAGGATTAATCATGGCACACAAAAAAGCAGGCGGTAGTTCACGTAACGGTCGCGATTCACACTCACAACGTTTAGGCGTTAAAGCATTTGGCGAAACAGTTGTAAGCGCTGGCAGCATCATTGTGCGTCAACGCGGCACTAAAATGCACGCTGGAGACAACGTCGGCATGGGTAAAGACCACACGCTATTTGCAAAAATAGACGGCAAAGTTACCTTTTGCATCAAAGGCGCACTACGTCGCCAATTGGTGAATATTGTTGCAGTTTAAGTTTAAGTATAATGCGCGATTCATTTGAAGTATAGAAAAGCAAGGTTAAAACCATGTACGCAGTAATTAAAAC
>JANOWA010000030.1:0-9990 GCA_031417675.1 Methylotenera sp. | reverse complement strand
GTTTTGGTGTGCGCGGAACAGAAGGCAAAATCGCGGCGATTTCATATGCGCGAACACACAAAATTCCGTATTTGGGCATTTGTTTGGGCATGCAATTAGCAGTGATTGAGTTTGCGCGCAATGTGGCGGGTTTGAAAGATGCCAACAGCACAGAATTCAATGCGGATGCGCCGTACAAGCTGATTGGCCTCATCACAGAATGGAAAGACGCAACTGGAAAAGTAGAAGTGCGTGATGAAAATTCTGACCTAGGTGGCACTATGCGCTTGGGGGCACAAGTTTGCCCGATTGTGCCAAATACGTTGGCGGCCAGCATTTACGGCGCGCAGGTGAACGAGCGCCATCGCCATCGTTACGAAGTGAACAATCACTACGTTGAGCAACTCAAAAAGGCAGGCATGGTGATTTCTGCACGTACCACAGGTGAAGATTTATGTGAAATAATCGAGCTGCCAGCAGCCACACATCCGTGGTTTGTTGGCGTACAATTTCATCCAGAATTTACAAGCAATCCGCGCGCAGGGCATCCACTATTTAAGGCGTATGTGCAGGCGGCCATAGATAACAAAAAAGGCTTAAAAAACTAATTAGCCGCAGATACACGCAGATACAC
The DNA here is from genome assembly GCA_031417675.1 of Methylotenera sp. Lineage (GTDB taxonomy): Bacteria > Pseudomonadota > Gammaproteobacteria > Burkholderiales > Methylophilaceae > Methylotenera_A. Next base: position 9,377 of record JANOWA010000030.1, on the reverse strand, counting down.
GCCGATAAAAGCGGATATTGAAAGGTAAGTTGGCTTTGGTAAATTGAAAAAATAATGTTATTTTAAAAATATTAAAACTAATATTTTTGGAAATTAGAAAGATTGTATCCGTTTTTATCGGCGTGTATCTGCGTTCATCGGCGGCTAAAAAAGCTTTTAAAAAGGGTTTAAATGAAGTTATGTAACTTTGAAGTTGGCCTAAAACACCCACTATTCCTCATAGCAGGTCCGTGCGTGATTGAATCACGCGAATTTGCCATTGAAACGGCGGGTAAGCTGAAGGAAATTGCCGCCAAAGTCGGCATTCCATTCATTTATAAATCGTCTTACGATAAAGCCAATCGCAGCTCCACCAAGACGTTTCGTGGCTTTGGCTTAGAAGAAGGCTTACGCATTTTAGACGAAGTACGCAGCCAAATTGGTGTGCCAGTATTAACAGATGTACACACCACCGAGCAAGTGCCGCATGTGGCGGCCGTAGTTGACGTGTTGCAAACGCCTGCATTTTTATGTCGCCAAACTGATTTTATTATTGCGGTTGCCACTTGCGGAAAACCTGTAAACATTAAAAAAGGTCAGTTTTTAGCGCCGCATGATATGTTGCAAGTGGTGAATAAAGCCAAAGAGGCCAATGGCGGGGCGGATACCATTATGGTGTGTGAACGCGGTGCGAGCTTTGGTTATAACACCTTGATTTCTGATATGCGTGGCTTGGCGATTATGCGCGAAACCAATTGCCCAGTGGTGTTCGACGCCACCCATTCAGTGCAACAACCTGGCGGCCAAGGCGATAAAAGCGGCGGCCAACGTGAGCATGTGCCAGTATTGGCGCGCGCAGCGGTGGCCAGCGGCATTGCGGGCGTATTTATGGAAACGCATCCAGACCCCAGCCAAGCCTTATCCGACGGCCCAAATGCTTGGCCGCTGCACAAAATGGAAGATTTATTGCATTTATTGGTGGATATGGATAAATTGGTGAAAAAAGCGGGTTTTATTGAAAGTACGCTGTAAGACAATTATCCGCCGATGAACGCAGATACACGCCGATAAAAACAGATGTTTTTTGGTTTTAAATGTGTTAATTGAAGTTTTAATTGATTTTCTGCATAAGAATTGATAATCAAAAAAGTTTTGAATTGATGATGTAGATTTATACGCTTTTATCGGCGTGTATCGGCGTTTATCGGCGGTAAAATAGTTTTTAAATATAAGGAAAAAGTATGAGCGCAATTGTAGATATTATTAGCCGTGAAATTTTAGACTCACGTGGCAACCCAACGGTGGAATGCGACGTATTGCTGGAAAGTGGCGTCATTGGCCGCGCGGCCGTGCCGTCTGGCGCATCCACTGGTGCTAAAGAGGCAATGGAATTGCGCGATGGCGATGCAAAGCGTTATTTGGGCAAAGGCGTATTGCAGGCGGTTGAAAATATCAATACCGAAATTACCGAGGCGATTATTGGGCTAGATGCCGAAGAGCAAAGCTTTATCGATAAAACCTTGATTGAGCTAGACGGTACAGAGAATAAAGATCGTTTAGGCGCCAATTCAATTTTAGCGGTTTCGATGGCTTGTGCACGCGCGGCGGCGGAGGAGAGTGGCTTACCGCTGTATCGTTATTTAGGTGGCTCTGGCGCCATGCAATTGCCAGTACCCATGATGAATATCATTAACGGCGGCGCACATGCTGATAACAGCGTAGACATGCAAGAATTTATGATTATTCCTGCAGGTTTGCCTTCATTCCGTGAAGCAATTCGTTGTGGTGCAGAGATTTTTCATCAACTAAAGAAAACACTGCACAAAAATGGCTTGGCCACCACAGTGGGCGATGAAGGTGGCTTTGCACCAAATTTAGCCAGTAACGAAGATGCGATTAAGCTAATTTTAGAATCTATTTCTGACGCAGGTTACGAGCCAGGCAAAGATGTGTATTTGGGCTTGGATTGTGCTAGCACTGAGTTTTATAAAGATGGTAAATACCATTTGGAATCAGAAGGTTTAGCCTTATCAAGCGCCCAATTTACTGATTATTTAGCCACTTGGTGCGATAAATATCCGATTATTTCAATCGAAGATGGCATGGGCGAATTTGACTGGGACGGCTGGGATATTTTAACCAAACGCCTAGGCAAAACGACGCAGTTGGTGGGTGATGATTTATTTGTGACTAATACCAAAATTTTGCGCGAAGGCATTAAACGCGGCGTGGCAAACTCGGTATTGATTAAGGTTAATCAAATTGGCACGTTAACCGAGACTTTTCAAACCATTGAGATGGCAAAACGCGCGGGCTATACCGCGGTTGTATCGCACCGCTCTGGCGAGACTGAAGACACGACAATTGCCGATATATCAGTTGCCACTAATGCGTTGCAAATTAAAACAGGCAGCTTGTGCCGCAGTGAGCGCGTGGCAAAATACAACCAGTTGTTGCGTATTGAAGAAGAGTTAGGCGACGCATCTAGTTATGCGGGCATGGGCGCTTTTTATCAGCTTTTTAAGTAAGCGTAAACTATTGAAGTGAAAGCCTTAACACTCATTTTTGTTGCCCTTATTGCCTTGCTACAATATCCATTGTGGCTGGGAAAGGGCAGTTGGTTGCGCGTATGGAACGTAAACCAGCAAATAGATGAACAAAAAGACAAAAATGTCGCGTTTAAACAACGTAATGAAACCTTAAACGCCGAGGTGCACGATTTAAAACAAGGTAACGCCGCGATTGAAGAGCGCGCACGCGCCGAACTAGGCATGATTAAGCAAGACGAAGTGTTTTACCAAGTAATTGATCAGGCATTGCCTGCCAAGCCTGCTAATCAAGCGACGGTTGTCACCACGCCCAATATCACACCAGATACTGTTACAAATAGTGTCACAACACCCCAAAACAGTCCATAATCAACTTAAGTTAATTGATACGGCGATTTACTTGATTGTAAGGGCTGATAAAGCCTTGTACAAAGCCAAACATTCTGGCAGAAATCAAATCATTTTAGCGAGTAAGCTTTGTCTACGCGCTAATTTTCAAGCGAGTAGGGCAAGGGTTTAAATTGCAATCTAGCGCCATTGCAATTCAGCTCGCCTGCGGCAACTGCGTCGATACGCAATTCTGCCAATACATCAAAACTGCTGCTTAAATTTGGCGCAATGCGCACAATTTGACCAACTTCGCTTTGCGCAGCATCGGTCACTTTATCGCCTGGCGCGGCTTGTGAAGCGATTTCAGCTAAATAAGTACGGCGTTTTACGCTACCTAAATAATGTGTTCTCGCGACAATTTCTTGCCCCGTGTAGCAGCCTTTTTTAAAGTTTATACCGTTTAAAATATCTAAGTTCAGCATTTGCGGCACAAATTGTTCTTGCGTGCTTAATTTAATCTCGGGAATACCCGCTTGAATCTCTAGCAATTCCCAGTAATGTTTTTCGACCAGTTGGCAATTGACTTTGAGTGATTGCCAAATCAGCGCTGCATTTTTCTCGTCGCTAAAAATTTCATAGCGGGCGTTGCCATTTGTGCTTGGTAATTTTAATAGTGCGCCATTATCTAAACTGACTAATTCGTAATCTTCGGTCGGAATTTTAGAAAACACAGGCGCTAGCATAGATGCGGCTTGTGGGCCATTTATGCCGAACTTAATAATCGAATCCGAAACGTCTTTAATCTCGACAAGGCTACGCATCACGTACATTTTTAAGCGCTTCATAATGGGTTCTAACAATTCGCGATTCAATTGCAAATGCAAATGATCGTAATGGGCAAACGCAAGGAACAGTGCTAGCATACGACCTTTTGGGTTGCAATATGCGCTGTAATGGGCGTTGTTGCCTGTTAATAATTTCACATCATTGGTCACTTGGCCTTGCAGAAAAGTGACTGCATCCGCGCCACTAATTTCGAGCAAGCCCAAATGTGATAAATCGCAGAGTGTATTGTTGCCTGTTGTCATGCTCATGTTCCTGTCGATTCGCTATAATACGGTATGCGCGCCGTTCTCACTCAAGCCATCCAAATTAATTTGCTGCCTTCTTATCTACTATTGGGGCTGCTCAGCGGCGTTTCAATTGCATGCTGCGCGATTATATTGCTGCAGCCGATCTCGCCGCTGATTAAACTGCTTATTATCGCGCTTATTGTCGCAACTAGCGCTTATTTTATTTGTCGCGATGCATTATTGTGTTTGCCTTGGTCGTGGCAAAGGCTTGAAGTGAATCAAAAAGGCGAGCTGACAATCAGCAATAAACGCGGCCAGCACTTCCAGCCAGCATTGGCAGCTAGCACCTTTATCCATGCGGCTTGTACGATATTAAATTTCAAGAGAAATCGTTTCAAATTTGCGCTGTCATCTCTTATTTTATTTGCACATACAAATAATCGGGATGAATTAAGGCGTTTGCGTATTTGGTTGCGCTGGTTTAAGCGTGGTGAGTCAATGAATCAAGAAGACTTGAGCGCTGCAGATTTGGCTGATTGACGTTTTCTGCGTGCAATGAATTGATTCACCATTTCTTTGGTTTCTTTAATTGGATGTTTAGGTAAATAGGCAGCTAAAAATGATAGGCCTGCCAAGCTGGCGAAAATCCATTTTAACTCAAAGGCGGCTTTGCTGCGGCGTGCAGGCGGCTGTTTTTGCATCGCCGCTAGTACATTTTGCACGCTATCGCCGTTTACATAATTGCCACTAACATCTTTGGCCAACGAGATTAAATATTTTTCATCTAATTTAGACAGGTAACGATCGTTAGTGTCAACCGCCACACTTTCTTCGCGTGTGCCAATATTATCTTGTGAAATTTGCGCCACGCCAGGTTGCATGGCAAAGCTCTCACTCGCCCAATAGCCAATAATCTGGTTATGCTCATCCATTTTTGGTATGGCGGTGCCTTTATCTGTTCCAATGCCAACAAATAGCCAATCTTTACCGCCCTGAAAGCCCGTTAAATCACGCGTGTTAAATACATGTAGTTTTGGCGTTTCTTCACCATCGGTAAAATACACCACCTGCGCGGGCTCTGGAAAGCTACGAATTAGCTTAGCAAGTGTTGCCATACTTTCGCGAATACGGCTATTGCCAGACCAGCCTGTGCGCCAATCTAAGTGATCAATGGTATCTTCTATGGCTGCAAAGTTTTCGCACACCTCAATAGGCGTGTAAAGCGCCGCCACGCTCACGCCAGCAAATAAGCCTATACTCACTTGCGTGCAGCAGGGCATTTCACCAATAATGCGGTGTAATAAAAATTGTTGATATTGCATGCGCGAGACCAGCTTACCATTGAGTGTGGCATCTTTTACGTTCATGCTTTGCGAAATATCTGTCACCATTAAATAGCTATACACGTCGCGTTTAACAGGTACAGTTGGTTTAAACATGGCAACAATCAAAAACAACAAAGCCAACGCGAGCAAACTAATATCGCGGCGATGACGAAATGTATTAACGAGCTTATGCATGGATGGCAAAAACTTTCATTTTAAGACAGAGGCTTTCACACTAAGGTAAGCCTACAGGAATATTACCCATAATTAAACCCGCTTTATCGCCTTCACCCACGCCTGGCGTTGGCGTTTCAGGAATTAAGCCTAGCAGGCGATCTAAATTGTGTTTGGCATCCCATTGCGTGTGGTCAATTTTTAGCGAGCCAATGTAAGCCGTTTTTGCTTGATTCATCAGATATTCAGCCTCTTGGCGCACCGATGCGGTATTGCCGCTCAATTGATTGGCTTTTAATAAGTTAATATTACCCATGTTGTAAAGCACTGCCGATTTTTGCGTTGGATTCGCCTTGGCTAAAAGCGCGTTAAACAAGGTTAATGCTTCTTTATAACGCTCTTTTTTAGCTAAACTTAGCGCTTCAGAAAAGCTTTTTTGAAAGCTGTCTTTATCTGTTTCCACTGGTTTTCCAGCCGTTACGGCTTGATTAAACGCATCAATTTGTTTGATGCGTTTATAGCTAAAAAAGCTAGCAATGGCGCAAATGAGGGCAATAATAATGAAAGCCCAAGTGAGCTTTTTAACACTAAAAAGTTGCGGGTTGTTTATATTCATCTTCAAAATCCTACTATCAATGTGCGACAAGCAAACTTTAATAAAAACAATTGCTAACTACGCCAAGTGTTTACTTCTAAATATTTAATGCCTAATAATAATGCAATCATCAGTGCAGCAATGATGTAACAAATATTAGATAAATCTTTACCAGGAATTTTCTGTAAGTATTTAATCGGCTTTTTTTCTTTGCGATTAATGTCATCAATGGCTTGCTGTAAGCTTTTTGGGTCATCTGCCTCATAGGCATGAAAATCCGTTTTCATGGTTTTAAAAAACTCATACAATTCAATTTCGGGCGGCAAGGCTTTATCTGGGTTGGGCGCATAGTTTTTATCAAAAATACTCAAACCACCAGGTTGGCGTAACACAATCCAATATAAGCTAATATGCAGTCGGTCATACCAATCCCTAATTTTTTGTTGTGCGTCTGCGCCAATTCGGCCTGCGCCATCTGATAATAAAATGACCGCACGCGAGCCAGAATCTGGCATATTTTCAAACAAGCCAGCGCCCATTGTCAGGCCGCCACCAATATTGGTTTGAAACAGCGCATTGCCAGCAGTGGCGCGCACTGCAGCGACCATGGTTTCTTTGTTTTCGGTAAGTGGCAACACATACATGCCCGAGTTACTAAAGGTGATCATGCCCATCATGTCATTTTGACGTGACTTAACGAACTGCGTAATTAAGCGCGCAGCAGCAGCAGACTTACTTTCGCCTAAAGCATTTTCAGTGGTGGCGCCAGAAAAAGCGTCATCCATACTGGCGCTTCTATCTAGCACCAAACCGATTTGCGCGCCAACGCCAATGCGCTCAACCACTTGTTGATTGGTGTGTGGGGCGCTTAAGCCCAGTACAATAAACAGCAGCGCCAACACCGCTAATACTTTTAAAATCAAGCCTATCAGGTCAGAAAGCGGGTCGGCGGGCAGCATCTCTAGCCACGAATAGCTTTTGCTGTGCGCGCGCTGAAACACTAACGGCAGCAGCGCCAGTGGCAATAACCATAACAACCAAGGTAGTGAAAAAGACACGGCTGACCTATTTTTGCGCGTTAATCGCGTCTGGAATAAGGCCACGTTCACAATCGCGGCAACGGCGGCAAAATTGCGCTAACCATTGTAATGGATCGTTGCCCACCTGGTGCGATGCATTGGCTTCAAAAAATACTTGGCGCGATAGACCAAAAAATTGCTCAAACTCGTTTTTTATGGCCTTAAAAGCAGGTTTTTTGGCAAAAAACGCGTCTAAATTACCGCTAAATAAGCTGCTACCTGCTGTTGTATTTAAGGAGGCATGCATGCTGGCAACCGCGTTCTGTATGCCTTGTGGCGTATTTTCTTGCTTGCGAATGAGTCGATAGGTTTTAGCAAACGGGCCACCCATGCGTGGCAGCCAAGCACTTTTGCCTAATATGTATAACAAGCCCAATAAGCTTAAAGCACCTATTACAAGCAAGGTTTTTAAGCTTTTTTTCTCACGACTATTATCCAATAGCAATGGTCCGCGAAAGCCGCTGATATCTTCCTCAATTTTAATTTGACCAAAAACCGCAATGGGTGAAATGGCAAATATGAAGCTAGGAATACGAAATTTTACGACTTCTTTGCCTTTTGAATCTACGTTAATTATATGCAAATATTCAGTTGGTAAGGCACCATGTTTTACCACGGTTTTATTGGTAAATACTTGATAACTTAAGCTTAAATCGTGAGTAACTTCAATACCATTATCATTGCTGCTATGTTTAATATCACTTAAATCAATGCCCAGCACTTGGCCTCTATAGCGTTTTTGGTAGCCCACAATCGGCAGTGATTCATCAATGAGTTTGTAGGGTTTTTTAATGCGAATGACAAGGTGACGCGTCAGCACATCGCCCACCATATAGCCCACATTGCGCACTGGATCTTGTACTTGCATACTCACTACGCCATCTTTAACATCGGTTAACAATTCGCTATCGAGCGCGTGGGCGCTTAGGGCACTCAAGCTAAATATCATTGCAAAAAGTAGTTGTTTCATTAATTTAGTCATCATTTAGGCGGCTACAAATTGGTGAAAATAGTCGGTCAGCATATCGGCATCAAAATCGCCTTCTACATAAAATGGTGGCATATCAAATTCCATAAAAATCTTATAAATTGCCGCGCGTCGCGCTGCAAATGATTCGATAATGCGATTGCGATAATCTTTACGTAAGAATAATGTGCGTTTTGCGCCAGTTTCTGGGTCGGTAACCGAGGTAATACCATTTTCGGGCATGTTGGTGTATTCGTCTGTGTCCCACAGTACCACTGGCACAATGTGATGGCGCGTTAAGTTCGATAGCGCGCCTTCCAGCTGTTCGAGCGGCATGTGAAAATCTGAAATCATAAATACCAATGAGCGCTCTCTTGGCAAAAAGCGCCACACATCGCCCACGCCACTACCAGAAACTGCTTGTGGGTGATATTCTTTTAGCCGTTCTGCCAGCTCTATTGCGCGGTGCGATTTGAATGATTGCGTGCTAATCCAATCTTCGCGCACGATTTCATCAAAACCAATAAAACCAAATGGGTCGGCGTTACGCGTGGCAGACCGTGCGACTGATTCTGCAATGTCAGCCGCTTTGCGAATTTTGCGGGTTTTTGCACCAAAATTCATGCTGCCCGATAAATCACAAATGACATAAACAGGCGTTGCACTTTTTTGGTTAAAAAGACGCACATAGACTTGCTCCATCGGGTCGCGCAGCGTTTGGCGCAAATCGATGCGGCGTGGGTCAGGGTAATTCAGCAATGAGGTATGACCAATAAACTCCATGCCCATGCCGCGCTGTGTGCTGGCATGGCGGCCAGGATGGCGGCCACGGTTGCGCCAGCCGATGTGGTAGCTAAACTCTTTGATGTCTTCGATTGACATTGCTTGACTCTTTAAAAGTCTTAATTAAGGTGCCGCAACTGCGTTTACGATGTTTGACAACATTTCACGGGCAATTTCCGTGCGGCGCATTTCATACACTGGGCTAAACACAATACGGTGCGCCACAGTTGCATGAAACACCGCATGAATATCATCAGGCGTAATGGCGCTGCGCTCGTTAAGCCAAGCATTGACGCGCGCTGCGCGCAACATCATGCTCATGCCGCGCGGGCTGGCGCCTGCAAGTACAAGGCGACTCATATCAACATTAGTGACTTTGACGCCATAATCCGTTGGGTTGCGCGTGGCTTTCCACAAATTAAGCGCATATTTTTCTAACGTTGGTGACGCGCTTACACTTTTTTGAATGACGCTAGAAAAACCATTGAGTTTATCAAACTCTAAAACGTCAGCTTTCACTGTA
>JANOWA010000029.1:0-2303 GCA_031417675.1 Methylotenera sp. | reverse complement strand
CGTTCTTACAAAGGCCCTAAGCTGGCTGTTTGACACCACCACGCACATGATGCTTATCCCCGTGATTGTTGCGGTATTGTGGCTTGCCAATCGCATGATGTCGTCCACCAACCCCAACGAAAGCAAAAAAGCGGGCAATTTGCCCATGTATATCATGATGGCAATTGGCGCGTTTTACCTGTTTCGATTGGTGACGACAGGCGGATTTTAAAAGCTTAACGTATTTCAAAGTTTAATAAAAAAGCCACTACAACCGCAAGGGTCGTCCTCGTGGAATATATAAGCTAAAGCTTATTATTCACACGTGAAAGTGGCTTTTTTATTAACACGCTATGATTGCGGACTTGATCCGTAATCAATTGATTGAATAGTTGATTGCTAATGTTTCTTTTTGGCTTCTGCTTGGTAATGTTCATGCACGGCAGCCATATCGCGCTCACGCGCCCAGTCGATAATCGCATCTAAGGCTGGCGCGCCAATCTCACCCACTTGCGTGTGAATACCTGCTTGGTCGCGAATCACCAAAATGCCTGGAATTTGCGCTACTTCAAAATACTCGCCAATTTCAGGGTCGGTTTCGCTATTCACCATGCCAAATACAATATCAGGGTTTTTGGCTGCGGCTGCCTCAAACGTGGGTGTAAACAGCATGCATGGCTCGCACCATGGCGCCCAAAAATCCACAATCACAAAATTATTGCTCTCGATGGTTTGTTTAAAATTTGCTTTGGTAAGTGTGACTACTGCCATGATTTTGCCTTAAATAAAATGTATGTTTAATTAATTTAACAGTTTATCAGACGCAGGCTTTTAAGTTAAGTTTCGTCGTGCAAAAGTCAATTCAAAACCAGCTAAACATAACGCGCACAAACTTGCTTCCAAAACGCTTCATACTCGTTTGCATGCGCGCTATCTGTCCAAAGCACTGAAAGTGGCACACTTCTGTCACCATTTTTAAGTGCCATAATCGTCTCAAACTTTTGACGCACTTCATCTTGCATACCTAAGCGCTCATAGGCAAACATCTGAAACACATGGTTCGGAATAAAAGCTGGGTTTAGCCTGCTGCCCTGCTCAAAAATGGTAATGGTTTTATGGTAATTTTTTAACACATAAAAGCACATACCTTGTGTGTAGGTGTAAAAAACATCGGGAATCGGGTTAAATCGCTGCGCTCTTTCAATGTAATAAAGCGCTTCTTCACCAAAGCCAGCAGCACAAAGCGCGATGGATAAAAATAAATGCGCTTCTGAGTTGTTTGGGTCTAAGGTGACGGCATGGCGGCAATGTGCAATCGATTCTTCTCGATTTCTGCGCCAAAGATGTACCCAGCCTAGTATAGAAATCGCATAAGATGCTTGAGAATCTAGCTCAACAGCACGCTCAGCATGTAAAAGTGCTTCATCTAGAATAACGGGGTCAAGGTTCCATCTTTGTGAAGAAGTAAGTGCTAATGACCTCGCCAACCAAGCATGCGCTGCTGCATAGTTAGGGTCTAAAGCACATGTTTTTTTGAACAGCAAAACTGCTTCATTCACAAACTTTTCCGCGTACTTTCTATGTTGTGAAATAGCTTGCAGCAAGGTATCGTGCGCTTCTATGCTATTGGTGGCTTGCAAACCAAAAAACGCGGCTTCTGCACTATCTAACTTAATTTGCAATACGCTCACAATATTTTGTGTCAGCTCATCTTGCAAAGCAAAAATATCTTTTAATTCGCGGTCATAACGGTCGGACCATATATGCCCTCCATTAATCGCATCCACCAATTGTGCGGTCACGCGCACTTGATTACCCGCGTGCTGCACGCTGCCTTCTAACAGATAACGCACGCCCAATTCGGCGGCGATTTGTTCAGATGTTTTAGTGGTATTTTTATATGAAAATGACGATTGTCGTGAGATAACAAACAAGCCTGACAGCCTTGAGAACATCGCAATTAAGCTATCGACTACACCATCGGCAAAATACTCTTTTGCGTTGTCACTGCCAATATTAGCAAACGGCAAGACGGCTAGTGAAGGTTTATTATCTATTAAACGCGGATGTATGGGTGTTAACGGATTGCTAGCAACGCGTCTTTCTAACGCTGGCGCGGCCTGAATACTTATTTCTAAAGCATAACTACCTTTGGGAAAGTCGATGCGAATGGCATCACTTTTACCTAATGTATCGTAATACTCACGCAGCTTATTACGAAGTCGCGTGGCCTCTACCCGCACTATGGCATCTAAACTCGGGTCGAAATCATCTTTTCGGTCAAATACCTCTAGCGCGATGGTGTAGCCTTTTAGGCGATCAGC
>JANOWA010000028.1:0-5228 GCA_031417675.1 Methylotenera sp. | reverse complement strand
ATCGCCATACCGCAACAAGCGTTGGTGTTACGCGATGGTTTTAACTATGTATTTGTGCTTAAAGTAGGTAAAAATCAAGCTAGAAAAGTGAGCCAAGTAAAAGTGCAAACAGGCAAGCGCATGGGTAATTTAGTAGAAATTGTCAGCGGTTTAACGGCCGATAAAAGTATTGTAGCCAGCGGCGGCGCATTTTTGTCAGATAACGATACTGTTAAAGTGGTGAATGCTGCGGCAGCGAGTATCACACCACCTAAAAAACTCATGCAATTAAAATAAGCGGATAAAACATGAACGTCTCTGCTTGGTGCATTAAAAACCCTATTCCCGCTATTATGCTGTTTGTGATGCTATGCTTTGCAGGCACGCTGAGCTATCAAAGCATGAAGGTGCAAAATTTCCCTGATTTAGATTTGCCAACAGTCAGCGTGGTTGCTAGCTTGCCAGGCGCTTCGCCTAGCCAGTTAGAAACAGAAGTTGCGCGTAAAATCGAAAATAGTATTGCAACTTTACAAGGCTTAAAACATATTTATTCTAAAGTGCAAGATGGTGTGGTGACCATCACGGCCGAGTTTCGCCTAGAAAAACCCGTGCAAGAAGCCTTAGATGATGTGCGCTCTGCGGTTTCGCAAGTGCGTGCCGATTTGCCTAGCGACGTGCGCGACCCAGAGATTAGCAAGCTGAATGTTGCTGGCACACCGATATTGTCATACACCATCAGCGCGGGCAATATGGACGAAGAGGCGCTGTCTTGGTTTGTGGATAACGAACTCACCAAAAAACTGCTCGGCGTAAAAGGCCTTGGGCGCGTCACGCGTGTGGGTGGTGTTAATCGTCAAATCACCGTGGATTTAGACCCCGCAAAACTGCAAGCCTTAAACGCAACGGTTGCCGATATTTCGCGTCAACTCAAGCTTACACAGCTAGAAGCCGCAGGCGGACGCACGAAGATTGGCGGTAGCGAGCAACCCGTGCGCACACTGGCCACGGTTAATTCGGCCGAAGACATTGCTAATATGGAAATTAGCTTGTCGGATGGCCGTAAAATCACCTTAAATCAAGTGGCTGCCATCAACGATAACTTTGCCGAGCCGCGCTCAGCTGCGTTTTTAGATGGCAAGCCAGTGGTGGGTTTCGAGATTGCGCGCAGTAAAGGCGCCAGCGAAATTGAAGTAGGCGATGGCGTGCAAAAAGTTTTTGCTGAAATCAAACAAAAGCACCCTGATGTGGTGCTAACTGAGGCGTTTAACTTCGTGCAGCCAGTAAAAGATGAGTATAACGCATCGATTACGATGCTGATAGAAGGTGCGCTGCTGGCCGTGCTGGTGGTGTTTCTGTTTCTGCGCAACATTCGCGCGACCTTTATTTGCGCGGTTGCGCTGCCATTGTCGGTGATTCCTGCGTTTATTGGCATGGCCAATTTTGGCTTCAGTATTAATGTGGTGACCTTGCTGGCATTGTCCTTGGTGATTGGCATTTTGGTGGATGATGCAATTGTAGAAGTGGAAAATATTGTGCGGCATTTACGCATGGGCAAAACGCCTTACCAAGCCGCAATGGAGGCGGCGGATGAAATTGGCTTGGCCGTAGTGGCCACTACGTTTACGCTGATTGCGGTATTTTTACCCACCGCGTTTATGAGTGGTATTCCAGGCAAGTTTTTTAAACAGTTTGGCTGGACCGCCTCTTTCGCGATTTTTGCATCCTTGGCGGTTGCGCGCGTACTGACGCCGATGATGTCGGCTTATTTACTTAAACCCAATAATGCACAGCATGAAGATGGCTTTGTCATGCGCAAGTATCTGCGCATGAGTCACTGGTGCTTGCAGCACCGCTTGATTACGGTAATTTTTGCTGCATTATTTTTATTTGGTTCCATCAAACTTATTCCACTTTTGCCAACAGGTTTTATTCCTGCCGATGATAGCTCGCAAACCCAAGTGTATTTAGAGTTACCGCCAGGCGCAACGCTAGCAGAAACAGAGCAATCAGCCGAAGCAGCGCGACAATTATTGAAAAAGGTGGCGCATGTTAAAACTATTTACACCGCGATTGGCGGCGGTAGCGCGGGATCGGATGCGTTTGCAAGCTCTGGCGCAGCAGAAACCAGGCTTGCCACACTCACCATCTTGTTAGATGAACGCGGTGAACGTCCGCGCAAACAAATCATCGAAAGTGAAATTCGCGATACTTTAGTAAGCTTACCAGGTGTGCGCACCAAGGTGGGTTTAGGCGGCTCTGGCGAGAAATATATACTCATGTTAAGTGGAGATGATTCTAACGAGTTGCAACAAGCCTCAGACGCCGTCACGCAAGATATGCGTAAAATTCCTGGCGTTGGCAATATTGCCTCCACCGCCAGCTTGATTCGACCTGAAATGATTGTGCGACCCGATTTTGCCAAAGCGGCCGATTTAGGCGTCACCAGTAGCGCTATTAGCGAAACACTGCGCATTGCCACTAATGGTGATTATGATTTTGCGCTCACTAAATTAAATCTGAGTCAGCGACAAATTCCTATTGTCGTTCAGTTATCGGATGAAGCACGCCAAGATCAAAGCATTCTGGAGCGGCTTGCTGTGCCTGGTGCAAAAGGGCCAATCATGCTAGCGCAAGTGGCCAGTTTTAGTATGGCGGGCGGTCCATCGGTAATTGATCGTTATGATCGCTCACGCAATGTACAAATTGAGGTGGAGCTGTCTGGCTTAACCTTAGGCGAAGTGACGGCGGCGGTGAAAAACATGCCAAGCATTCAAAATTTACCTGCCAGCGTTAAGCAGGTGGAAATTGGCGATGCAGAAGTAATGACGGAATTATTTGATAGCTTTGGCCTTGCCATGCTCACAGGCGTGCTGTGTATTTATATTGTGTTGGTACTCTTATTTAAAGACTTTTTGCATCCGTTTACCATCTTAGTTGCACTGCCGCTGTCGCTAGGCGGTGCTTTCGTCGCCTTACTAGTGGCACACAAAAGCTTCTCCATGCCGTCGCTTATCGGCTTGGTGATGTTAATGGGCATCGCCACCAAAAACTCTATTTTGTTGGTGGAATACGCCATTTTAGCGCAGCGCGAACATGGCTTAAATCGCTTTGACGCGCTGATGGATGCTTGTCATAAGCGCGCGCGGCCGATTGTGATGACCACCATTGCCATGGGCGCTGGTATGCTGCCAATTGCCGCTGGCTGGAGCGCAGGCGATACCTCATTCCGCTCGCCAATGGCGGTGGCAGTGATAGGCGGATTAATGACCTCAACGTTTTTAAGTTTGTTGGTGATTCCGTCGGTATTTAGTTTTGTAGACGACTTTAAATTATTATTTAAGCGGCTGTTTGCACATCAGTCGCAACAACAATCAAGTAGAAAATCCGCAATTAAGTAGTCAAGCGCTTAAAGCGCAAGGTCACTTTTAGGCCACGCTCGCTTGGCTTGGTTAGCTTGGTTGATGCCGTTCCGCTCTCAAGTGTGCTATCAGCAACGCTGATGCTAGCACCATGTAAGCTGGCGATTTCCTTCACAATCGCTAGCCCAAGCCCACTGCCAGCCTGCTCGTTTGCCCCTTGCTGATTGTCAAGCACGCGGTGAAAACGGTCAAATATCTTGCCTTTTTCTACATCACTCACCCCAGGGCCGTTATCTTCAACGGTTAAATTCACCCGCTTTTCTGACACATCTAAAGCCACGGTGATTTTTCCGCCCGCTTGTGTGTAACGAATGGAGTTATCGATTAAGTTATTCAGCAAATCGTTTAAGCGATCGACATTGCCCAAAATTAGGGCTGGAACGAGACTGGGCTCAAAGCCTAAATCAATCTGTTTTTTTAGTGCGGCAGGCGCGATTTCTAATGCAATTTCTTTAGTCAGTTTGTTTAAATCAAGCTTGATCATATTTACCGTTGCAGCGGCTTCTGGCTGGCTACGCGCCAACACCAATAGTTGGTTGATGGTGTGCAAAAGCTTATCTAGACTTTGATAGGCGCGCGGCAGTAGTGCCTTAATTGCAGATGGCTCTGTTGCTTGTTCCGCCAGCTCTAATTGCGCTTGGGCGCCCGCCAGCGGCGTGCGTAACTGATGCGCGGCATCGGCCACAAAGCGGTTTTGTGCCGCAATTAAATGTTGCAGCTTTTCCATCAATTGATTCACCGAGTTGGCCACAAGCGACACTTCTTGCGGGATATTAGGTAATTTAATCGGGCTTAAATCTTGTTCAGAGCGCTGAGAAACGGCATCTTGCAAAGCATCTAGCGGGGCAAGGCCTTTTTTAATGCCATACCAAATAATCAAAAAAGACAGCAAGGCTAACAATAACTGCGGCACCACAATGCCGACTAATATGCTGTTGATGAGCGTTTTGCGCCATTTTTGCGTGCCTGCAATTTTTATAGTGACGGATTGCTTGCCTTGCGCGTTTTGAATGTTAAAAACCGCATGCACAACCCTAAAGTTTTCGCCGCCAATATCAGTGTTGTAATAATAATGGCTAACATCACGCTCGTCATAATCATCTTCATCATCTAGCGCTACTGGCTGAGCAGTTTGCAACGTCTTGTTGCCGCTCAATAAATGCCCTTGCTTGTTATCAGTAATGCTATATAAAATTTTATCAATTTCGTCTTTTAAAAAAACGTGACTTGCGTTTTCTAGCAAAAGAATATCATTTGGCGCATTACCATAATTGGTCAAAAATTTAGAAATATCTTTTGCCGATGCAAATAAATCTGCATCTAGCTCATCTTCTAATTTATCAATGGCTAGCATAAATAAAATTGAGCTATCAACCAAAATTAATAACAGTAAAAGAGGTATTAACCAACTCAGTAATTTCTTACGTAAAGAAGCTTGTTTTTGCATAATTTTTAACTGAGCGATGTCAATGCGTTTGGTTTATCAAGCATATAGCCCAAGCCGCGCACGGTACGCACTTCGATACCGACTTGCAACAGTTTTTTGCGTAGCCTGTGCATATAAACTTCAATCGCGTTACTGCCTAGGCTGTCATCCCAATCACTCATATTGTCCAGCAGGCTCTCTTTGCTCACTACTTTGCCAACGCGAATTAATAGCGTTTCTAGCAAGCTAAACTCGCGTGGCGATAGCGCAAAAGGCTCATCAAGATACGTGACTAAACGCTCATTGGTGTGCAAGGTGAGTGGTGGGTATTCAATAGTGGCGACGCTCACTGCGTGTTTGCGGCGTATTTGCACGCGCAGCCTTGCAGCCAATTCGGGCAGTTT
>JANOWA010000027.1:0-2777 GCA_031417675.1 Methylotenera sp. | reverse complement strand
CACATGACGAACGTATGTCAGGTATTATGCCATCCACAAAAGGTAGTTTATAAAAGCTAAGCTCGACTTTAATTTTAAACAATAGAAATGCAAAAAGTAACTATTGCGGTGGTTGATTATGGTATGGGCAATTTGCGCTCTGTGTCTAAGGCGGTTGAACATGTTGCCTCTGGCAAGTCAGTTGTCGTCACCTCCGATCCAGACGTCATTCAACAGGCGGAACGCGTCGTTTTTCCAGGCCAAGGGGCGATGCCAGATTGCATGCGCGAGCTAGATGCGCGACATTTGCGCGAGGCGATTATAGATGCCGCAAAAAATAAACCTTTTTTGGGTATTTGCATCGGTATGCAGTTGTTGTTTGACCATTCTGAAGAAGGTGATACCGCGGGTTTAGGATTGCTAAAAGGTAATGTTAAACGCTTCGCCGAAAAATTAACAGACGACGTAGGCGACAAATTAAAAGTACCGCATATGGGCTGGAATCAAGTTTATCAACATAGCAAGCATGCACTTTGGACGGATATTGCCGATGCAACACGTTTTTATCATGTGCATAGCTACTATGCAGCACCACTAGATAGTGCCGTTACAGTAGGCGAGACGGAATATCCTAGTCGATTTACTAGCGCGGTTGCGCGTGATAATATTTTTGCAACGCAGTTTCACGTAGAAAAAAGTGCACAAGCTGGCTTGCAATTGCTCGCTAACTTTGTAAACTGGAAGCCTTAACAAGCTAAGGCTTGGTAAACTGGAAAGCTTAACGCATTTAATTTTGTTTTTCACAATTTAACTAATACAACCCTTTAATAATAACCATGCTAATTATCCCTGCAATTGATCTCAAAGATGGCCACTGCGTACGCTTAAAACAAGGCTTAATGGAAGAGTCCACCGTGTTTTCAGAGGATCCAGGTGCCATGGCGCGCCATTGGGTAGACCAAGGCGGCAAACGACTACATTTAGTCGATTTAAACGGAGCATTTGCAGGTAAGCCAATTAACGAAGCGGCGATTAAGTCTATTGTAGCCGCAGTAAAAGGCGAAATTCCGATTCAATTGGGCGGCGGCATTCGCGATTTAGAAACCATAGAACGCTATTTGGATGACGGCATTGATTACGTGATTATTGGCACGGCGGCAGTAAAAACGCCTGGCTTCTTGCACGAGGCTTGTTATGCTTTTCCAGGCCAAATTATGGTGGGCTTAGATGCAAAAGACGGAAAAGTAGCGATTGATGGCTGGAGTAAACTGACAGGCCATGACGTAATTGATTTAGCCAAAAAATTTGAAGATTATGGTGTTAATTCAATCGTTTATACGGACATTGGCCGCGATGGCATGCTGACAGGTGTGAATATCGAGGCGACAGTGGCATTGGCGCAAGCATTAACGATTCCCGTGATTGCTTCTGGCGGTTTAACCAACTTAGATGATGTTAAAAAACTATGTGCAGTCGCACACGAAGGCATTATTGGCGCGATTACTGGTCGTGCAATTTACGAAGGTACTATTGATTTCGCCGCCGCGCAAGCTTTGGCAGACCAATTAACTGCTTTATGACAGTTACGTTCAATTCGCAGGTGAGACAAGGCGACAACGAGCGAGCATCGCGGATCGTACAGTTGAGTACATCAAGATGTGAGCGAGGCGGTCAACAAAGTTTCGCCAAGAAGGGGATGTAAATGATGGCGAAACGAATTATTCCTTGCCTAGATGTGACCAACGGCCGCGTAGTAAAAGGCATTAACTTTCTTGAATTACGCGATGCAGGCGATCCAGTTGAAATCGCCAAACGTTACGATGACCAAGGCGCAGACGAACTCACGTTTTTAGACATCACCGCCAGCTCCGATAATCGCGGGTTGATTTTGCATATTATTGAGCAAGTTGCTAGCCAAGTGTTATTCACTTACTGTGGGTGGCGGCGTGCGCGAGGTTGAAGATGTGCGCCGCTTACTCAATGCTGGCGCAGACAAAGTCAGTATTAATACCACCGCTGTATTAAATCCACAAATGGTGAAAGATGCCGCTGCGCGGTTTGGCTCGCAATGTATAGTGGTCGCCATTGATGCAAAAAAAGTAGATAATCAAGCATTTGAGTGGGAAGTGTTTACCCATGGTGGCCGCAAGCCGACTGGCTTAGACGCGGTAAAGTGGGCAGAGTACATGGTAAGTCTAGGTGCGGGCGAGTTGCTAGTGACCAGCATGGATAGAGATGGCACGAAGATTGGCTTTAATAATCCGTTGAATCGTGCCATCAGCGACGCCGTTGAAGTGCCGCTAATCGCCAGTGGTGGCGTGGGAAATTTGCAGCATTTGGTAGATGGCGTCAAGCTTGGCGGCGCAGATGCGGTGCTGGCAGCAAGCATTTTTCACTATGGTGAATATACCGTGCAGCAAGCCAAACAGTATATGCAACAAAATGGAATAGAAGTGCGATTATAACGCCCTCGCCCGCAAGCGGGAGAGGGCTGGGATGAGGGTGTTTTAAAATTAAATGAACTGGCTAGACGAAATTAACTGGGACGCAAACGGACTTGTGCCTGTCATCGCGCAAGAGTTTGGTACAGGCAAAGTACTCATGTTTGCTTGGATGAATCGCGAAGCTTTATTGCTGACCGATGACACCAAACAAGCTGTGTATTGGTCGCGCAGTCGCAAAAAATTATGGCGCAAAGGCGAGGAATCTGGGCATGTTCAACGCGTTCATGAAATTCGTGTGGATTGCGATGAAGATGTGATTTTGCTCATAGTTGAGCAAATTGGCGGTATTGCTTG
>JANOWA010000026.1:0-7002 GCA_031417675.1 Methylotenera sp. | reverse complement strand
TTTTAAAACTAGCAGAACCTGAAGCTGATTAGCTTTAAAGCTTGCTGGGCGTTTGTACCGTGATAATTTGGTAACGCCCAGGCACTGATTCTAAACGGCGCAACCACCAAATTGCGCCTTTTTTAATGTGTATTTCAATCTCGGTTACGCCCAATAAATACCCTGCAAGTTGCCCTAAATAAGGCTGATGACCAACTAATAGTAGATTTCCTTCAGCGGGTAATCGTGCCATTTCGCTTAGCGCCTGTTGCAAGTTAATGTCAGGTTTAAATGCTTGATTGATATTTATTTTATGCTTAAGTGCCTCTGCCGTTTGAAAAGCCCGCAAGGCTGGGCTGCATTGAAAATTAGTATCACTAGGCAAATGTTGCGCTAACCAATGCGCCATTTTTTTGGCTTGCTGCTGGCCATTTTTTGTGAGCGCGCGCGCCATATCGTCTTGCACGCTGTGACTAATAGCGCTGTGATTAAAATCCCCGTCTAATTCTAATAAATCAACGGCTTCGGCATGTCGCCATAAAATAATATTTTTAAACTGTATGGGTGTATTAATGCTCATTTATGTTGGTCTCGTACCGATTAATCAGTAATTTTTGCGCACTAATCATTGGTGTTTTAGCTGGTGTTTTAGTTGGTGTTGGCTGGTGATAAACGCCGTTTTCGCCTTGTAGCCATACATCTTCTGTGTCGGCCAAATAAGGCATTAGGCAGTCTTGCATAATACGTTGTTGAATCTGACTATCTTGTATTGGCCAAGCAATTTCTATACGCCGATTCATATTACGGCTCATCCAATCGGCGCTAGATAGCCACATTTTTTGTGTTTTTGCGCCATTTGATTCATACGCAAAATAAAAAACCCGTGAATGTTCTAAAAACCGACCTACAATTGATCGCACACGAATGCGTTGATGCAACATCGCCGCATCAACAGGCAAAATACAAGCACCACGAATGATTAAATCAATTTCAACTCCCGCTTGCGCTGCACTCATTAAGGCTTTCACCAAAACTTCGTCTGTTAGTGAGTTCATCTTGGCGATTATTTGCGCTTTGCCACCTAAAGCACAAGCACGCTTGGCCGCTGCAATATGGCGTAACATGGCAGCTTGTAAATTAAATGGTGCCACTAATAATTTGCGCATGCGCGGCAAAGGTAGTTGGCTGGTTAAATGCCTAAACACATACTCCACCTCGCGCGTAAGCGCGCTATCGCTAGTGAGCATGCAAATATCAGTATATAACTTAGCGGTATTTGCGTTGTAATTACCCGTCGAAAGATGCGCGTAACGTACAATTCGTTTGCCTTCTTTACGCATAATTAACAGCATTTTTGCATGGGTTTTTAAACCCATCATGCCATACACAATTTGTGCGCCGATTGCTTCTAATGATTCGGCCCAATTAATATTCGCTTCTTCATCAAATCGGGCTTTAATCTCTACTACCACTAATACTTCTTTGCCGCGCCGTACTGCTTCTTGCAACAAACTTAACATACGCACATCGCTGCCTGTGCGATAAATGGTTTGACGAATCGCCAGCACATCGGGGTCATAAACAGCTTCATGCAAAAATGCAATGACCGCATCAAAATTCTCAAAAGGCCGGTGTATCAGTACATCATTTTGTTTTAACTGCTTAAATAGAGATATTTGCGTCTCAAGCATTTTTGGCCATACCGCTTGATAAGGCTCAAAAGCTAGGCTGGTATTACTTTTATGGCTTTCTACAATGCTTTCATTGGTCTTATTTTTAGTTTCAACTGCTGATTGTGCCAAGCTGGTTAATTGAATTAATCGGCTTAAATTAACGGGGCCTTGCACTTGATATAGCGATGCAGGGGACAAATTAAATTCATCCAATAAAAAAGCCGATAACTGTGCTGAACAGCCAGCAGAAACCTCAAGCCGCATTGCCTCACCAAATGGCCGCTGTGCAAGCTCTTGACGCAGCGCACTGGGTAAATCGCTGATGTCATCTTCATCTAGCATTAAATCAGAGTGGCGTGTTACTCTAAATTGCGAATAACTTAATAGGTTTCTATTACTAAATAAACTGGGCAGCATTGCGGCAATAATGCTCGTTAGTGTGACAAACTCTTGATTAGGACTGCCGTTTTTGGGTAGTTTAAACACTCTTGGTAATACCCGCGGTACACGAATAATGCTCACCGTTGGTTTGTCGCCTGCATGAACAGGTGCCAACTCGACAATAAAGTGCAACGCCTTGCTGGCCACTAGCGGAAAAGGGTGCGCAGTATCTAAGGCAATGGGTAACAAAAGTGGCTTAACATTCTCTTCAAAATATTGTTTCAGCCATTTTTTTTGATGTTGGTTACGATTCGCATTATCCACCACATCTACACCAGCCAGCTTAAGCGCGGGCATTAACGTATCATTAAAAATGTCATACTGCAATTTGACCAAGGCGTGCGCTTGGGCAGAGACTGCATCAAAACTTGCCGCAGTCACCAAGCCTTTTTTAATGTTGCGCTGTTTGGCACGCAACTGGGCTTCCATACGCACTTCAAAAAACTCGTCTAAATTTGAAGCCACTATACATAAAAATTTTAGCCGTTCTAACAACGGATAATCCTGACGTTGCGCCAAAGATAGCACGCGCGCATTAAAACTTAATATACTTAAGTCGCGATCTAGTAATGTCAGATTGGTATTAATCATAAGGAATAATTTTATGACAAATAATGTATTTAATTATGACAATTTTGTGAAGCTTGTGATTGCGTATTATTATTTACTGTTTAAACATTACAAATCGTTAAGATGATTGAGTATGGTGTTGGCTTGGCTCTGAATTTCAGCAATGGTTTCTGCATCAAATCTGTCCACATTTTTAATCATTAATGCCGTGCGCGGATTACGGCTAAAGGTATCGTAATGCTTGATTAAGAAATTCCAGTATAAAGTCGTGGTCGGGCAGGCTTGATCGCCCGTTTTCAACTCTGGCTTATATTGGCAGCCGTTGCAATAATTACTCATACGTTTAATATACGCGCCGCTGGCCACATACGGCTTGCTAGTAAATCGTCCGCCATTGGCGTACAGCGCCATGCCAGCCACATTGGGCAGCTCTACCCACTCTACTGCATCAACATAGACCGCCAAATACCAATCGGCGACTTGTTTTGGACTGATTTCTGCCAAAATACCAAACATGCCTGTGACCATCAGCCGTTGAATATGGTGTGCGTAGCCGTGCTGCATAGTGTCATTCACCGTTTGCTTCATGCAGTTCATTTGCGTGTCGCCATGCCAATACCAGCTTGGCAAATCTCGCGTATGGTTGTAATGATTAGCCTCTTTCATTTGCGGCATATCGAGCCAATAGACGCCACGAATAAACTCACGCCAACCCAAAATTTGCCGAACAAAGCCTTCTACGCTGGCCAAAGGTAAAGTATTAGGCGGCAATTGGTTCTTTTTGTAAGCGGCCACGGCAGCATTAATCACCTCGCGCGGGTTGAGCAGCTTTAAATTAAGTGAGGTAGAAAGTAGCGAATGCCATAAATAGGGGCTTTGTGCACTATCTATAGATTGCCACATCGCATCTTGATGATCGCCAAAACCAGCGAGTTTATTGGCTATAAAATCATCTAAAAACTGTAACGCCGCTTCGCGTGTTACAGGCCAAATAAAGTGTTTTAAGCTGCCAGGATGATTAGGGAAATGCTGTTCAACCTCATCAATCACCGCTTGGGTAAGCGCATCAATAGTCACTTGCGGCGCAGTTGGTACATTTTGTGGACCCACCTTGCCAAAGGTTTTACGATTTTCTACATCATAATTCCACGCGCCGCCTACTGGGTTTTTGCCATTCATTAACACGTTATATTTGACGCGCATTTGGCGATAAAAAAACTCCATTCTAAGTTCTTTTTTAGGTCCATTTTTGCCATCAGCTGCATAATGTTTAAAATCGGCACGGCTTATCATAAAATGCGTGTCATCGCGAATCACTAATGGCGTACTAGTATTTTTGCACAGCGCAATTAAATCTTGCTCTAGCCGATATTCACCTGGTTCGCAAATAATCACTTTTTGTGGCTGATGCGTTTGAATCGTATGCGCCCAAGCCTCTTTTAAAGTAGCAAAATCATGCGTGCCTAGCTTTAAATACCTGCTCTGCAAGCCAATATCCATGCGGGTCGAAAGACTCTCGTAAAAATGGCGCATACTGGCCAAAAACAACACAATACGCGCTTTGTGACTCCATACTTGGGTAGATTCGTTGCTCGCTTCCACCATTAAAATAGCATCTTGCGCGGCGTCAAAACCTTCTAGCGCAGGGTTATCAAGGTTAAGCTGATCGCCAAGAATTAAGATTAAGTTGCGCGTCATATTGACTCTTACAGCCTAAATTTAGTCCGTCATTCTGGCGCAGGCCAGAATCCAGTCAAGGTTGAGTTTAGCTAATGTTACATGCATGCATTGATATGCTGCTGGACTGGATTCCAGCCTACGCTGGAATGACGAAGTGAAAAATTGAAACATCGCTTAAGTTTTGGTCGGCTTCGTGGAGCGACATTTATCTGAACAATATTATACTTCATCCCAATTTTTAGCCCATGCTTTGCGCCAAGTCATCTCGCGTTGGCAAATTGAGCAGACTTTGCTGGGTAAACCAGATTTGTTGCCTTTAAAAGTAGTTTTATTTGTCACAGTTGAATGACTCGTTTTAATACGTTATGGTTCAAGCAACAATTAAGTTAATGGCCAGTTGTGCAGCCGCAAAACCCAGTGGCGCGGTGACGCAAACGCTAGAGCCGTAGCCTGCGCAATTGAGGCCAGTAATTGAAGTTGCACCTGCCTCACAAGACGCATCTGGCTTCATTACTGGCTCATCAGAATAAACACATTGCACATTAAATTTGGCTGATTTTTTAGTGTTAGAGGCGTTAGGAAAGCCATAATCGCGGCGCATTAAATTACGTACTTTTGCCAACAACTTATCATTCGTTACTGCACTCAAATCGGCCACTTTAATACGCGTGGGGTCTAGCCGACCACCTGCACTACCCGACATAATGATTTGTTTATTCTTAACCTTGCACGTTGCCGCCAGTACCGCTTTGGCAGCAGCGTCATCAATGCAATCAACTAACACATCAAAGTTAAAATCGAGCATTTTGCTGGCATTTATCGTTGTAACAAAATCCTCAATCTCACATACTTTACAATTTGGATTTATACTCAAAATTCGATCTCGCATCGCCGCAATTTTTGCTTTGCCAAAGTTGCCATCTAAGGCGTGAATTTGGCGATTCACATTACTCTCATTAATATTATCTAAATCGACCAAAGTAATAACGCCGACTGCATTACGCGCCAACGCTTCCGCCGCCCAACTGCCTACGCCGCCAATGCCAACTACCACAACGTGTGCGGCTTGCAGCTTGGTTAAACCTGCATCGCTGTATAAACGTTTTACGCCACCGAAGCGACGTTCAAAATCCATTACTTCACTCAATTATTTTCACTCGTTTCAAGCACTACAAATGCTGCTGCTAAATTTTTCTCATCACTAATACTGATATGGGTTTTGGTGATGTTTTTGCTATTTAAAAAGCGTTGCAATTCGGGTGCTAAAAGCAATATCGGCTTGCCCAGTTCGTCGTGCGAAACGGCAATATTGTGAAAGGTGGCAGGCGCACGTAAACCTGTGCCAAGCGCTTTGCTAAACGCCTCTTTTGCGGCAAATCGTTTCGCTAAAAAGCGGGGTTTAATTTGTGATTTCTCATAAGCAGTTAATTCAGAATTGGCCAAAATACGTTTGGCAAACTCGTCGCCAAACTGCGTAATAGAAGTTTCTATTCGCGCCACTTCTACAATATCGGTGCCAATGCCATAAATCATATGATGCCAGCAGCCTATTATTTAGGCGCGGCTTCTTTCATTAAAAGTTTCATCTCGCGCACTGCGTTATCCCAGCCCACAAACAGCGCATGCGCCACAATAGCGTGGCCGATATTGAGTTCTTCAAGCCCTAGTATTTCGGCAATTTCGTGTACATTGTGATAATGTAAACCGTGGCCAGCATTGACGACCAAACCCAACTTAACCGCATGCGCAATGGCTTGTTTAACACGCGCTAGCTCTTTAGCTTTATCGTCTTCAGATTCCGCATCGGCAAAAGCGCCTGTATGAATCTCAACCACTGGCGCACCCGCTTTTTTAGATGCATCAATTTGTGCAATATCAGGGCCAATAAAAAGTGATACGCGAATATGGTGACTTGCCAGCTTTTCACAAGCGGCTTTAACTTTATCAAAATGCGCTATCACGTCAAGCCCACCCTCAGTTGTGCGCTCTTCACGCCGCTCTGGCACAAGGCAAACATCTTGCGGCGCAACTTTGATGGCGATTGCAATCATTTCGTCAGTCACCGCGCATTCCAAATTCATTTTGGTTTGCAGCAAAGGTCGCAACGCGAAAATATCCGCATCTTGCATGTGGCGACGATCTTCACGCAAATGCAGTGTAATGCTATCTGCGCCCGATTGCTCCGCCCGCAGCGCGGCTTGCACCACACTTGGATATTTAGTGCCACGCGCTTGCCGGATGGTTGCAACATGGTCAATATTAACGCCTAATTTAATCATTTATAGCCCTTGTAAATCCATTAAGAGTTGTCGCGTGTGCAAGGGCTTATCGCCCAAATAATGCGCGAGCAAATAGCGCATCAATTGCTTGCTTTGGTTTTGCGTTTGCGTAGCGGTATAATCGTCACGCGCCATATCCAGCATGGTTTTACCGCTTAATTGTACGCTATTTTTCTGCACAGCAACTTTACTGCCATTTAGGCCACATGCGCCATATTCTGCTTCATAGCGATACGTTTTATCTGCTTCAATTGGTGCGTCATTTTCGTCAACTTGCAAAGGTACAGCATAGCCCATTTCTTGCAATAATTTTAGCTCAAAACGTCGTAGTATTGTGGCTACATTAATCGTTAACTCTGCATTTTCTGCCAGCGTTTTTA
>JANOWA010000025.1:0-4288 GCA_031417675.1 Methylotenera sp. | reverse complement strand
ACACGGCTGTACCGATTTTTACAACCAAATTAACGAGTCTTTTCCCTCTATAAATCAGGCCTTCGTTATAGAGGCGCACAAAAGTTTCAGTGACGGTTTTGTTAAGAGCTGGGTCCATCGTGAAACGCTCACGACTCCAATCGGGCGAAGTACCTAAACGGCGCATTTGTTTGGTGATAGTGTTACCTGAGTACTCTTTCCATTCCCAAACTTTTTCTAGGAATTTCTCGCGACCTAAGTCGTGGCGTGACACGCCTTGCGCATCCAACTGACGCTCTACTACGATTTGTGTCGCAATACCCGCATGGTCTGTACCTGGTTGCCATAGCGTGTTATCGCCGCGCATACGGTGATAGCGTGTTAACGCATCCATCAAAGTTTGGTTAAAGCCATGCCCCATGTGCAAGGTGCCTGTGACGTTGGGTGGTGGTAATAAAATACAGAAATTTTCTTTAACTTCAGGATTCAAGCCAGCCGCGTAATAGCCTTTGCTCTCCCAAAAGTCATACCATTTAGCTTCAATCGCTTTGGGGTCGAACGATTTAGCCAGCTCTTTGTTTGTTTGTGTGTCAGTAGTCATAGCCATTATTTTAACATAGGCTAGGCCAAAGCTTTTAAGCGAGCTTAACGAAAAATACCAGCAATAATGCCAGCATACCCAGCTGAATTGCTAGCCACATTTTATAGCTATCACGCAATTGCTGCGGTGATTTTGCTGAAATTAAGAACAACTTTCCAGCAGGTTTTGCCAGCGTAAAATTGCCCGTATTAGCTTGCATGGCATGCTCTGCTTTTACTTCTTTCAATGCCTCTTGTCGCGCCAATTGCCATTCAGCCATATCAATTTGGCCATCTCGGTTTTGGTCAAAGCGATTAATTAGCTGCTGTTGATTCGTTTTCCAATTAGTTAGCTTTTCGCTTAAATAATGTTTAATTGCATCATCATCTAGCACCTCGTGCCGCGTATCAAGCTGACCAATCACATAAATTGGCTTATTCATTGGCAAATATTCCTCAGCATAGCGATGATCATTTTTGCGCCAAGTGCGCGCCTCAAAATACACCACCTCTGCGCCTGATGGGTTAACCGTGCATTGGCCTGTGCCGTCATCTAAAGTAAAACTTAATTGGCTTTCGCTATAATCAAGTAACTGTTGATTCAGCAAATCGATAGAATCGTCATCACCTTCGCGATTGGCATACACCCATGCGCGATACCACACACAAGGAATGTTTTGATACGGCGTTTTGAGTGGCTTATCGGTAATGGCTTTGCCAAAAAGCTCGACATAACCTTGCGCGGCAGCGGCGATGGTGGAAATAGGCGCTTCAGTGATTTTAAGCAATCGCCAATAATTGAAAATACTAGCAAAAATACTAGCTAATATGGCTACCTGCCACCAACCATGCACGATATTGAAACGTAAACAATAAATAAGCAATACGCCAGCAGCCAAGCCCAGCGCGGCAATATTAACGCTTGGGCTTTTTAAATGCTGAAACATTTACGATGATTTTAGTGGTGATTTAAGCGTTAAAACGCGCACTTACATCTACATCTTTTAGCTCTTCTGACGCAAATTTCAACATACTTTTTGGTTCAAAATTAAACAATTTAGCGACGATTAAATCAGGAAATTGTTGAATACGCACATTGTTATTGTTGACCGAATCGTTATAAAACTCGCGCCTGTCGGCAATTTGATTCTCTAACCCCGTAATGCGTTGCTGCAAATTAATAAAGGTTTGATCGGCCTTTAAATCGGGGTAATTTTCGGCCACCGCGTACAAGCCGCCAATGCTTTTGGATAGCATAGATTCTGCCCTACCCAAGCCTGCTACATCTTGCGTTTGGCGCGCCGCATCCACGCCCATACGCGCAGTAATCACTTTCTCAAGCGTTTGCGCCTCATGCGACATATAGGCTTTGCAGGTGTCTATTAACTTGGGTAACTCGTCATTACGTTGTTTTAACAGCACGTCTATATTGGCCCACGCTTTGGCCACGTTATTTTTTATACTCACCAAACTATTGTATGTAATCACGAAATAAATGATTGCTAACGCTAATATAATCCATAAAATCATGAGCTTGCACCTTTTTTGTCTTTCACAATCAACTCATCACCAAATAACTCTGCGCCTACTTTTTCCCAATAGCGAGAAAAGCGTTTTAGACGTTTTTCGCTAATGTCAGACTCTGCAAATTTAACTTCTGGTTGATAAACGGGGTTAAATGGTTCTAACAAGGCTTTTAACTGCCTATTAGGCGACTCTTGCGTAATGATTTGTCCTACGCCACGCGCTTTTAAAATTTCGCGCGTGTCGCCAGCCCAAATCTCCACATCTTGCAGTTCATTCAAGCAATCAGCCATAAATTGCAAGCGTTTTAGCGGCCATTTTCCGTGTAAAAAATCATCAAATACAAAAAATTTAGCCATTGGCCTACGTAGCAACGGGTGAGAGGGGTTAATCATTTCATCATGTACGTAAATAGCCACTGCTTGATGGGTTGATAGCGCATCTTTTGCAGGCATATCAACGCGGTGCGTTTTAGCGACGCCTGCTGCACCACCCACAAAAAGCTTATCGTTAATCGCCTCATAACTCGCATCAAATGGGCAATTGATTTTGCAAGTAGCACAATATTTTTCGCCTGTATAACGGGCTAAATTTTCTTTGTTAAAATAATAAGGTTTAGAGCTATTAACCGAAGCCACCCACTGCCAAGACAGGTGATTAGAGGCTTTATCGCCATCCAATAAGTAATTTTCAAACCAATCAGCCGCCTCGCGCCAATCCACTTTTAGCCAATGCACCACATAAGCCGCAAACCACATGCGCGCATGATTATGCACATAACCCTCAAGCATCAAATCACGAATAAAGCCATCCATACAAGGCAAGCCAGTAATGCCTTGGCGGATAAAATCGGGTAGCGGTTTCTCGCCCAGTGCGACTTTAGGGTCTTCTATATCGCTAAAAATATCATCACCCAACTCGTACCAAACACGCCGCCAATAATCGCGCCAAGCCAGTTCTTCTACAAATTTTTGTGATGTTATGCCAAAACGTTGTTGAACATTGTCAGCAGTCTCATGCAAGGTTAAACAGCCATGACGTAAATATGGCGACAACTTGCTGACATTACCATTTAAAAAATTGCGATTGCGGGCGTAGGCCTCAATATCAGTGGTGTTTAAACGTCTAAGTGCTTCCTGCCTGCCGCCTCGCCACGCATCACCCAAAAATGCGCCTGTGGCCTGTGGAAAAAGACGCTTCATATACTGAAGGCGTTCCGCGCTATCTTGCGGTATATTAATTTTATGTGCGTTTGACATTAAAATAATTCGCGTTGTTTGTTGTTTACATTCATGAGTTTACTCTCTTTTTGTAATCTTTTGCTAGAGATTATTTTACCGTTTGCATCGCGCTTGCTACCTTGCAACCCTTTTCGAGAAGCATGCTTTTTAATCACGGCTTGTGTTTCTAAATATGCGCCTTCTTTTTTGCGTGCCGCGCTAATATTGGCGCGCGCTAGTTTGGTGGCTTGCCCAATATCAACTATTGGCGCTGGGTAATGTTTATCCAACTCGCAGCCATATTGCAGTTGCTGCGCTTTGGGCATTAAATAAGGCTCAAAAATCCACGTATCAGGCACGTTTTTAAGTTGCGGTAACCAATGGTGCACAAACGCGCCCGTGGGGTCTTGATCTTGCGCTTGCTTAATCGGGCTGTAAATACGCAACGTATTAATGCCCGTTGTGCCGCTTTGCATCTGCGTTTGCGCCCAGTGAATACCTGGCTCGTAATCTAAAAACTCGCGTGCCAAATGCAGACCAGTTTCGCGCCAATGCAACCAATACAAATAACTGGCGGTGCTCATTAACATCGCGCGCATTCTAAAATTAATCCAGCCTGTTTCACGCAGCATGGCCATGCAGGCATCGACTAACGGCCAGCCAGTTTCACCTTTGCACCAAGCTTGCAAACGCTGTTGCGATTCCATATCGCTTAACGATTCATCTCGCATGCCATCGTGGGCATGGTGCAAATTTTCAAACTCCATTTCGGGCTCTGATTCTAGCTTTTGCATAAAATGGCAATGCCAATGCAAGCGGCTTTCAAAGCCAATCAGGCCGCTATTTAAACTGGCTGGAAACTGGTGCGGCACTTCGCTTGCCCATATTTTTCGCGCGCGCGTGGCTTGCACCACTTCGCGCATGGATAAACACCCATAAGCCAAATAAGGCGAAAGGCGCGAACCCGCAGTGACGGCAGACAGCGG
>JANOWA010000024.1:0-2838 GCA_031417675.1 Methylotenera sp. | reverse complement strand
TCATATCGGTATCGATGCTTAAATTACCATTGTCAATGGCAGGGCAATATTCCTCAGCAAACTTACACAAAAAATTCAAACCAACACACAAATACGCATGCTTAATCTATCTGTACCTTGGTGGGAGTTAGTTATACGCAGCGTTGTAGTATTTGTTGTTTTATTACTACTCCTAAGGCTTACAGGCAAGCGTCAAGTGGGTCAGCTAGCGCCTAATGATTTGGTATTGTTATTAATACTATCAAATGCTGTACAAAATTCGATGAATGCAGGTGACAACTCGCTAATTGGCGGCCTTATATCTGCCGTTACTTTAATTGCGCTTAATTTTATCACCTCAAAATTGGTGTTAAACAGCAAAAAAATTGAATCTTTTGTTGAAGGTAGGCCACAGATTTTAATCAAAGACGGCACGATTTTTCTAGAAGCGTTGTCAACTGCAAGCATTACAGAAGAGGAACTCAATGGCGCAATGCGGCAACATGGCTGCATGGATGCTGCAGATGTTCAATTAGCCATTTTAGAAACCAATGGCTCCATTAGCATATTACAAAGGCCAACAATTAATCATGCGCAGGCCAACTAAAGCCCGCGCATTCTTTTTGCTTTAAATCTATTAATGCTAATCTGTTACTTTTTATCTTTGCCTATTTGATTGCCAATAACGCCGCCAACAGCTGCGCCACCTACCGTACCAAGTACACCGCCGCCCGTTAATACCGCACCGCCTACAGCACCTACACCTGCGCCTATAGCCGTGCTTTTATCACGCGAGGACATGCCCGCACAGCCTGCTGAACCTAATAAAAAAGTGGTGATTAATACACTTACAGCAACGCTTTTGATGTTTGTCATGTTAAATCTTCTTTCATATAAATAATTAGTACAGACTCAATTATCGTTTTTACAAAACATTAGTCTGTACGCCAGCGAGCATATAAAGTAATTAATTAATATTTATTTAATTTTTTGTTTGGTTCGTTACCGTACAGACGCGATTTTTCTCAAACCATAACATCGTTATTGTCAACCGACAGCTTTACTTGTTTATTACCTCAATTTTTTACATAAGGAATCATCATGACTAAAACGATTACTAGCGTATTTTTAACTGCACTGCTGATGAGTGCTTTTTCGGTTTCTGCCGCAACTACGCCAGAAAATACCGATGACGGCAGTGCTATAGGCACTTCAGATACGCCGCAAATTAAGCATCAAGATAAGCGTATCGACAAAGGTTATAGCAATAAAAGTATGAAAAGAAATAACCGTATGAGCAACTCCGATAAACAAATGAAAATGATGGATACCGACAATGACGGCATGGTGTCACATGATGAATATATAGCGCATCATGAGAAAATGTACAGCGACATGAAGCCAGGCGATACAGGCGTTAGCTACAGAAGCTCGATGAATAATAAGCCAATGGGCACAACCACAGGAAAAAGCATGAACGGCAGCGTAGATATTACTAAAGATGGCCCGATTAACGGAACCACAACTGGAACGAATTAATAAGCAATTAATCGTTCTGCTTTAAATAAAAAAGTGAGCATTATTTGCTCACTTTTTTATTGCCGTATTTCCACGCGAGCTCCACCAAATAAGCCAAATCAACAATAGCTGAAATGGCAATCTAACGACAAGCGCCCAAATTGGCACATCTGAAAACAACGCTGCATGTTGCAGCATATAAATATTTGCTGGCGTAACCGCAATGGTGAGCATGATCAAGCCATAGCCCGCCATGCTTCGTGTTGTTTTAAGCCACAGGCCAACAGCGCCAAGCAGCTCGAAAGCGCCACTGATATAAACGGCTGCTAAAGGGGATGGAATATAAGGCGGGACTATCTTGATGAATAAATTTGGCCTTGCAAAATGCATGATGCCGCCAATAAAAAACCAAGCAAACACAAACGCCAAGGCCAAATAACGGCCGCTAAGTTTAAGCCTAATCATCGATTTATTAGGGGGATAATAAATCAGTTAATTCTTTATTAAAGCGATCTGCTTCAAATTCAATTGCCTGTATGGCCAAATCAAAATCCATCGATTTATCAAAAAAGTAATGCACACCTAGGTCTTTGGCCATACTGCGGTAATGGGAGTTGGCGTGATTGGTTAGCATCATAATGATGGGTGGCCTAAAAGGGTAATTTGGTTTTTTGGTATGTTTAATCACCTCAAAACCGTTGCCTTCAGAAAGCTCAATATCCAGCAACAATAAATCAAATTGTGTTTCGTTTAACAGTGAAATCGCTTTAGTTTGCGTGGCCGCCATGCCCTCAACCGATAAGTTTTTAAGATTATTAATGGTTTCAAACAACACTTCTCGCAGCAAAGTTGAATCTTCTACCAACAGCATTTTCATTGACTTGACGCCGCCCACCTTAATTGGCTTTGCATTACTTTTACCAAGATAACTATTTTCAAAGGCTGGCATATTCACGTTTATTTATGCTTAAGGTTCATTTATTAAGCACTATAAGCGATAAAAATTATCAGCAATAGTGGGTTTTGGCTGACAGACAACTACATTCGCTAGCATTTGAATAGATAAAACATTTTATTGTATTAAGCCATTTTTAATCGCGTAATAAGTCAAATCAGCATTGGTTTTAAGGCTCATTTTCTCTAAAATACGCATTCGATAAGTACTCACTGTTTTGGTACTTATATGCAGCTCTGCACCAATTTCTGTCGGGCTTATGCCACCAGCCAATTTAAAAAATACTTGAAACTCGCGGTGGCTAAGCATTTCATGCAATTGCTTTTCCGATGGATGACTTAGCTGATCGGTCATTAGCTCTGCTAGCTCGGCTGATATGTAACGCT
>JANOWA010000023.1:0-4115 GCA_031417675.1 Methylotenera sp. | reverse complement strand
GGTCAAGGTACATTATACGTAGTCGCGACACCAATCGGCAATTTGGGTGATATAACACTACGCGCAATTGAAACATTAAAAAGTGTGGCTGCCATTGCCGCCGAGGATACGCGGCATACTTCGGGCTTATTAAGCCATTTTGGCATCAGCAAAAAACTCATCGCGGTGCATGAACATAACGAGCAGCAATCGGCCGAAAAGTTGCTTTTGGTGCTAAAAAATGGCGACAATATTGCGCTAGTGACCGATGCAGGCACGCCAGCGGTGAGCGATCCTGGCGCGATTGTGGTCAAAATTGTGCGTGAGGCAGGCATAAAAGTAGTGCCGATTCCTGGTGCGAGCGCGGTGATTACCGCGTTATCAGCCAGTGGCATTACGCAAAATGGATTTTATTTTCACGGTTTTTTACCTGCTAGCGGCGCGGCAAGACGAAAAATTTTAGAACAACTAAAATCGCAAACGGTAACGATTGTGCTTTACGAGGCACCGCACAGAATTCTTGAATGCGTGGAGGATATCGCAAAAGTGCTGGGCGAAAATCGGCAAGTTACGTTTTGTCGCGAGCTGACCAAAACATTTGAAACTATCTACAGCTGCCCTGCAAGCCTCGCCAGTGCTTGGCTGCAGGCTGATGCTAATCAGCAACGCGGCGAATTTGTATTACTAATTGAAGCCGCGCCAATGGTTGAGGCGCAAGAAATGAGCGATGAGGCGCAACGTGTATTAAAATGCTTGTTAGCAGAATTGCCGTTAAAGCAAGCGGTGGCACTGGCGACTGACATTACCAACTTAAAGAAAAACGATTTATACGAATTCGCGCTTAAATTAAAAAACACAAACTAAAAAAATGACCACACAAATTACACTCACGCGCCCCGACGATTGGCACTTGCATTTGCGCGATGGTGCGGCTTTGCAGGCCGTTTTGCCTGATACTGCGCGGCAATTTGCGCGGGCTATTGTGATGCCGAATTTGCGCCCGCCAGTCACCACAACAGCGCTTGCAGCAGAGTATCGCCAGCGTATTTTGCAAGCTTTGCCAGCAGGCTCAAAATTTGAGCCGCTAATGACACTTTATTTAACTGACAATACCAGCGCTGACGAAATACAACGCGCCAAAGCCAGCGGCTTGATTCACGGCGTAAAGCTTTACCCTGCGGGCGCGACGACTAATTCTGATGCAGGTGTTTCAGATTTAAGTAAATGTACAAATGCTTTGGAAGCTATGCAACACGTGGGTTTGCCGTTGCTGGTGCATGCTGAAGTGACGGATGCCGATGTGGATGTTTTCGATCGTGAAAAGGTTTTTATCGATCGTCACATGACGCCTTTGCTAAAGCGTTACCCAAATTTAAAAGTGGTGTTTGAGCATATCACGACCAAAGATGCCGCTGATTTTGTTGTCAGCGCGCCTAGTAACGTGGCGGCCACTATTACTGCGCATCACTTATTGATGAATCGCAACGATATGTTTAAAGGCGGCATTAGCCCGCACCATTATTGTTTGCCTATTTTAAAACGTGAGTCGCATCGCTTGACTTTGGTTAAAGCGGCGACTTCGGGTAACGCCAAATTTTTCTTAGGCACCGATAGCGCACCGCATGCTAAATCCGCCAAAGAAGCCGCTTGTGGCTGTGCTGGCATGTACACCGCCCATGCCGCAATAGAGCTTTATGCAGAGGCATTTGAAGCGGCAAATGCACTCGATAAACTGGAAGCATTCGCCAGTTTTTATGGTGCCGATTTTTATGGTTTACCGCGCAATCGTGAAAAAATAACGCTGCAAAAAAGCAGCTGGACTGTGCCAAATGAACTACCCTTGGGAATTGAAAGTCTAGTACCTTTAAGGGCTGGACAGCAAGTGCATTGGAAATTGCTACAAACCTAAATGTTGAGGAGAACAGTATGAGTATTCTAAAATCGCTATTTTTTGCAATGGTAATCGGTCTAGCAAGCGCACCAGTGCTTGCTGCTGGCTTAACCGATAATATGAACCAAACCACTTATCAAAACGAATTTAATTTGCTAGATGGTGATAAAGATGGCAAATTAAGCGCAACCGAAATCAAAAAAGATAGCACTTTTGATTTTGCAGGCTTTAGCAAAGCCGATAAAAACCATAATGGCAGCTTAAATCAAGAGGAATACGCGACTTATAAATCGGCCGTGCAACAACAAGAAACCAAGCGCGCTGCCAAAGATAGCGCGATTACCACTAAAATTAAAAGCAAATATTTAATCGAAAAAAACTTTAGCAGCTTTAAAGTGAGCGTAGAAACCAAAGATGGCATTGTGATTTTAAGCGGATTTGTGAAAGATGAAGCCACCAAAACGCGTGCAGGGCAAATTGCCAAAGGTGTGAAGGGCGTTAAATCGGTAACGAATAGCTTGGTTGTGAAACCTTAAAGTTTAGCTGAAAGCTGTCCCTTATGTTGTTTAGAAGTTGGACAATAATTTATTAATAGCCAAATTTTGAATAGAACGCCTTTTTGAATTATCTACTAGGTTTTATTTTTTGTACTTCTTGTACTTATTTGGCCATAAAATTTATGGGTGCTAATGGGATGATTGTTGTCGTTCTATGGGGCGCGTTGTTAGCAAAGCCCATATTGGAATGTGTTATTTGGGTTTATAAGATTTTTCGAGACGCACCGCTTAAGCCTTACCAAGGTAATTACTATGCTTTTGATGGTAAACAAGTGCGTATTTTGGAAATTAACAAAGCGCTTTGGGTTGTAGATATTGATATTTTGGCGATTATTGGCTTGATATACAGTGATGCCTCGCGAAGATTAGCGCAACATTCAGAATATCGCTATGTTGAGAGTCAAAAATTATGGGTATATTCAGAGCAAGCTGCTTTGCGATTGGTGCAAAACAGTAAACACCTTAATGCGCATAGACTTAAATTTTGGCTGCAAAAAGAAGTTTACTTTCCATATAGCCATAGGTAACGTTTTATAGGTTGAATCTGAGTTTTAGCTCTCAACTCTTCATTTGTAAGTACGTGTTAAAATAAAGTCGAAGCTAGCTAGACAGTCGTCACTAGCGCAAATAAGCAACGATTATTGTTTATTGCTTAATTTGGCTAATCTTAAAAACATTGCTAGTTCCTCTACCCATTTCAAGCGCTCTGCTGGCGTTAGCAATTGAAACGCTTTTAGTCGCTCGTCGCTGACGAAATAAGTTCTATCCTCGGGCTTGAAAGTGGGTTTCATAAGCGCTTAAGTTTGTTTAAATGTTCAATATCGCTTAAATCGATGGCACGACCTGCGGCTTGTTTTAGCGCAATTAAATCGTCTATGCTGGCCACATTGACTTTTATATTGCCAATATCAAATTGCGTCACATTTTGCTGCATTTTGCTAAACTCTATTGGCGGAAACAACAATATATCTAAGGTAACGCCAGCTAATTCTTCGGTGCGCAGTGCAAAAGCCAACAAGTTTTTTTCTTTATGCCATTGTTTAAGCTGCTCAATATTTTTTAAGCTAGATAATGGTATGGGTAATACGGGTTTAAGAGCGAGCGATTCTGCACAGGCGATGAGCTTATCTAAATTATTGGGTTGCATGGCCACGGTAATATCAATATCCATCGTCGCGCGCTCTACCCCGTGTAAAGACACTGCCAAACCACCAATGAGTAGATATTGCACCTCAAATTGTTGTAATTTGCTGAATAAGTCTAAATAAAACATAGTGCTAGTTTACTGATGTTTTGCGTTTTGGGGCAAGCGGAGTGTTGCTTTGATGTTAAAATAGCGCTGAAGCTAGCTAGACAGTCGCCGTCACACTTGTGTGAGGGAGGAAAGTCCGGGCTGCATAGAGCAAGATGAC
Source organism: Methylotenera sp. (assembly GCA_031417675.1). GTDB lineage: Bacteria > Pseudomonadota > Gammaproteobacteria > Burkholderiales > Methylophilaceae > Methylotenera_A. The sequence continues at coordinate 276 of JANOWA010000023.1, read as the reverse complement.
GGCTAACGGCCGTACGCAGCAAGGTTTTAGCAATAAAACCCCAAGGCGAGGAATAGGGCCACAGAGACGAGTCGGTTCGACCTACGAGCACGCTTTTTAGCGAGTTTGTGTCGAAACGGGTGAAACGCGGTAACCTCCATCTGCAGCAAGACCAAATAGGCCAGTGCGCTATGAAAATAGCAAGGCGTGGCTCGCGTCACTGGCGGGTAGGTTGCTCGAGCGTACAAGTAATTGTGCGCCTAGATGAATGACTGTTACGTGTAGCAATGCACGACA
>JANOWA010000022.1:0-2580 GCA_031417675.1 Methylotenera sp. | reverse complement strand
CTCGGTTAAAAAAGTATTAGGCTTGTTAGAAGATTTAGCTAAAGATAAGCCTGACGATTACGCCAAGTTTTATGCTGAGTTTGGCCGCGTGCTAAAAGAAGGCCCAGGTGAAGATTTCGCCAATAAAGACAAAATTGCAGGTTTATTACGCTTCGCTAGTACCCGCATGGATACTGCCTCGCAGAGCATCTCATTGGCAGACTATATTGCCAAAATGCAGCCTGAACAAAAAGCCATTTACTACATTACGGCCGATACGTTTGCTGCCGCACAACACTCGCCACATTTGGAAATTTTCCGCAAAAAAGGCATCGAAGTATTGCTGTTAAGCGACAAAGTGGATGAATGGTTACTGGGTAGCTTAACGGAATTTGACGGTAAAAAATTACAATCTATCGCCAAAGGTGATTTGGATTTAGGTGCGCTGGAAAGTGAAACCGAAAAAGAAATTCAAAAGAAAATTGAAGAAGAAGCAACGTCACTGATAGCGCGCGTAAAAACCACGCTGGGCGACGCCGTAAAAGCAGTACGCGTCACGCATCGTTTGACCGATAGCCCCGCCTGTTTAGTGGTGGGAGAGTACGATTTATCAGGCAATATGGCACGCATATTAAAAGCAGCTGGCCAAAATGCGCCCGACAGCAAGCCGATTTTAGAACTGAACCCGACGCACAAATTGGTAAAACGTTTAGAAGCTGAAACCGAAGATGCTAGATTTTCTGATTTAGCGCACTTGGTGTTTGACCAAGCTTTGCTGGCAGAAGGCGGGCAATTAAATGACCCCGCAGCATTTGTTAAGCGCATGAATAGCTTGCTGGTTTAAGTTGTAAAATTTTAAAGCCCACTAGACTTTACCATTAAAAAGCGAGTGGGCTTTTTGTTTAGCTTAACCCACGTGAGCTATTGCGTAGTGCTCTCAAGTTGGATGAAAATGCCTGGATTGCTGTAAACTAACAAAGCAAATAAAAATTAAGCACTTAGCTCAAATCACATGTTAAACAACTTTAAGTTGCCGCAAGGCGAGTTAGCGCAAGCTATTGTCAGCTTTAAATCGGCATTTAAAACCGTGGCTTTTTTTAGCGCTATTATTAATATGCTATTGCTGGTGCCATCGTTGTACATGTTGCAGGTGTACGATCGCGTGCTGGCCAGCCGCAATCAAACCACATTGTTGTTGATTACGGCAATCATCGTGATGGCTTACGTGGTGATGAGCGCGCTGGAGTTTGTGCGCAGTTTTGTGCTGATTCGCATTGCCTCGCAGTTGGATATGCAGCTAAACCAACGCGTTTATACGGCCGCTTTTGAGCAAAACTTAAAGCGCGCAGGCGGCAACGCAGGCCAAGCTTTGCAAGATTTAACCACCGTGCGCCAATTTTTAAGCGGCAACGCGCTGTTTGCCTTTTTTGATGCGCCTTGGTTTCCCATTTACTTACTTATTATTTTTCTGATACATCCTTATTTAGGCATTTTTGCGTTATGCGGCACGTTTATACACATGGCGCTAGCCATTTGGAACGAAAAAGCCACCAAAATGCCTTTGGCAGAAGCCAATAGGATGGCTGTGAGCGCTAGTAATTTAGCCACCAATAATTTACGCAATGCCGAAGTCATTGAATCGATGGGCATGTTGCCTAATTTTGCCAAGCGTTGGTTTGGCTTGCACACCAAGTTTTTGCGTTTGCAAGCGGAGACCAGTGAAAAAGCCGGCATTATTACCGCCACCACCAAATTTGTGCGCGTGACATTGCAATCGCTTATTTTAGGTTTTGCCGCGTTGCTGGTGCTAGATGGCAAAATTACACCGGGCATGATGATTGTGTGCTCAATATTAATGGGGCGTGTGCTAAACCCTGTAGAGCAGTTGATTGGCGTTTGGCGCAGTTGGAGCAGCACCAAAAGCGCTTATGCCCGCCTAAACGATTTGTTAGTAGCTAACCCACAGCGCGCAGTTGGTATGGCGCTGCCCAAGCCAATCGGCAAAGTGTCCGTAGAGTCGCTAACCGCAGTGCCGCCAGGTTCAGGCAAAGCCGCACTGAGTAACCTTAATTTTTCTATCACGCCAGGTGATGTGTTGGGTGTGGTTGGGCCAAGCGGCGCGGGCAAATCAACCTTGGCGCGCGTACTGGTGGGTATTTGGCCATCGGCTGTGGGTAAAGTACGTCTAGATGGCGCCGATATTTTTCAGTGGAACAAAGCCGAGCTTGGCCCCAGTATGGGCTATTTGCCGCAAGATATTGAATTGTTTGGCGGTACGGTGAGTGAAAATATTGCTCGTTTTGGTGAAGTAGATGCAGAAAAAGTGGTGCAAGCCGCCAAGCGTGCAGGCGTACACGAGATGATTTTATATTTACCACTCGGCTATGATACGCCGCTTGGCGATGGCGGCGCAGGCCTGTCTGGTGGTCAAAAGCAGCGTATTGGCTTAGCACGCGCGATGTATGACGACCCAGCCTTTATTGTGCTAGATGAGCCAAACTCTAACTTGGATGAGATTGGCGAGCAAGCACTGATCGCCGCCATACAAGATTTGCGCGCGCGTGGCAAAACCATTGTGATGATAACGCACCGCGCCAGCAC
>JANOWA010000021.1:0-2319 GCA_031417675.1 Methylotenera sp. | reverse complement strand
CATTGTTGTAAAATAATGCCCTTTTGCCGCTTTAAATAGCCTTGGCATGGCTTTAAATTGGCGATTGGCAGTAAAAGGCACCCAATAATGCGATAAATCGGGCAATTTGATGTTGGACATGATTCAAATCCTTAAGCACTAAATGTAACGATAGTTTAAGTGTTCAGAATAGTGTGTCAAGACTGGTTTTTATAATTATTAACGCATTGATTTTATAACTATTAATTTTATGACTGTTATTGTATATTTAACACTTTAAACAGCGCGAGATAAAAAATGGACATCGATGTTGGCCTAAGGCTAAAAATGGTGCGTTTACGGCACCAATTATCGCAACGCGCGCTGGCAAAAAAAGCGGGTGTGGCCAACGCCAGCATTTCACTCATCGAATCGGGCAGCACCAGCCCCTCGGTGAGCGCGCTTAAGCGCATATTGGCAGGCATTCCTATGACCTTAGCCGAGTTTTTCTCGGATGAGTTGCCAGGCGTGGCCAGCGAAGTGTTTTACCGCGCCGAATCGCTCACTGAAATAAGCGGCGGCGATGGCATTTCTTATCGACAAATTGGCTCGGCCAAGGCGGGCCATGCGCTGCAAATTTTAAGTGAGCACTACGAAATTGGCGCAGATACGGGCATGATGATGCTAGAGCACGAAGGCGAAGAGGGCGGCGTTATTTTAAGCGGCCGTTTAGAAGTGACTGTCGGCGAAGCCACGCGGATATTGGGCGCTGGCGATGCATATTATTTTAATAGTCGCCAACCACACCGTTTTCGTAATGCGGGGAACGAGATTTGTACGTTAGTCAGCTCGTGCAGTCCGCCATCATTTTAATTGTATATAATCAAAGTTATAAATTTTAGATTGCTTAAGAATTATTAATTTTTTTAGTTGACTTAAGCGGTTGCCGTTTTAAAATTAGACGCTTGTTTTGCAGTTTATAAAAGCGAGCAACGCGATGTTAAAACAACTTAACCGCATTTCAGTCATCATTTTAGTGCTCATTACTTTTTTACTGGTGTTTGCGAGCGGCATGGCGCAAGCAGAAATTTACAAGTGGAAAAACGCCAATGGCGCAACGCAATATTCTGACAAATTACCCTCTAACGTAAGACAGCGATTTTCACAGAAAAACACGATTAACCAATTGCAGACCCTAACCAAGCCTGCGTGGGCTGGGCAAAGTGTCACTGTTTTTAAACTACCGATTAAAGTTGCACAAAATACGCCTAAACCTAAGCCGGCACCTAATATACCAGCACCTGCACCTGCGCCAGTTTCAACTGGTAATGTATTTTATATTGCGCTTAATGGTGATAACAACAACCCTGGCACGGAGGCGCTGCCTTGGCGAAATTTGAATCATGCGGTTTATGCATTAAAAGCGGGCGAAACCGTGTTGGTGAAAAATGGGACTTATCAAGAATCGCTTTATATTAATAAATCTGGCGCGGCTGGCAAGCCGATTACTTATAAAGCCTACCCAGGCCATACGCCTAAAATTGAAATTAACAAAAAACAGCTTGAGGGTATTTTGATTCAAGGTGCGTCGTACATTAATGTTGAAGGCTTTGAAGTGGCTTACACCGCACCAGGCGCAGAGGCGGCCAAAGGTGAGCAAACCGATAATGGCATAGATATTAGCAACGCAGGGCAAGTGTTGCCACACCATATTACTATTAAAAACAACAACGTACACGGCTTTCCAGGTGGTGGCATATTTACGGTGCTGGCCGATTATGTCACGTTTGAAGGCAATACCGTTTGGCAAAATGCGCTATGGGCCAAGTGGGGCAATAGCGGCATTTCCATGTACCAAAATGTCGAGTTTGATCAAAAAGCCGGCTATCACATGATTATTCGCGGCAATACCGTGTATAAAAACGAGAATAAATTGCCCAGCTTTGCCATTGGTAGCACAACGATTACTGATGGCAACTGCATTATTATTGATGATTTACGCCATACACAAAAATTTTTAGATAATAAAACGCCTTACCCAGCATATAAATCTAACACATTGATTGAAAACAATGTTTGCTTTGACAACGGTGCGCGTGGCATTCATGTCTATTCGTCCGACAATGTGCTGGTGCGGCACAATACGCTGTATAAAAATCAGCGCACTGTTAGCATTAATGATGGCGAACTGAGTGCGTATGATGCCAGCAATATACGTTTTGTAAACAATATTGTTTATGCAGCGGCTGGCAAAAAAGCTAACGGCACGGGCAATACTAGCAATGTCATTTTTGAGCGCAATCACTATTTCAATACTACGGATATTCCCAATAAGTCGGCGAATGATATGGTTGTAGATCC
>JANOWA010000020.1:0-1824 GCA_031417675.1 Methylotenera sp. | reverse complement strand
GGTATGCCTTCGGTAATGCATACAATCAGCGCAACACCAGCATCTGCCGCTTCTAAAATTGAATCTGCCGCAAACGGCGGCGGCACATAAATGACGCTGGCATTTGCACCAGTTTCGCGCACCGCATCGCGCATGGTGTTGAACACTGGCAAATTAAGGTGCAATTGGCCACCTTTGCCAGGCGTGACGCCGCCGACCATTTTTGTGCCGTAGGCCAGCGCTTGCTCGCTGTGAAACGTGCCTTGTTTGCCAGTAAAACCTTGGCATAAAACGCGGGTATTTTTATTAACTAATATGCTCATGCTACGGCCTCTACTGCGCTTTTAGCCGCATCGGTTAAGTTTTCTGCCGAGATAATATTTAAGCCACTCATCCGCAACATTTGCTTACCTAAATCAACGTTTGTGCCTTCTAGGCGGACGACAACTGGAATGGTTAAACCTATATCTTTCACTGCCGTGATAATGCCTTCGGCGATAATATCGCAGCGCATAATACCACCAAAAATATTCACTAAAATAGCCTTAACATTGCTATCGGCCAAAATAATTTTAAAGGCTTTGGTCACGGTTTCTGCCGATGCGCCGCCGCCAACATCTAAAAAGTTAGCGGGCATGCCGCCGTGTAGCTTGATTAAATCCATCGTCGCCATCGCCAGCCCAGCACCATTGACCATGCAGCCGATATTGCCGTTAAGTGCGATGTAGTTTAGCCCCGCCTCGTGTGCAGTGGCTTCTTTGCTGTCTTCTTGACGCCAGTCGCGCTGCTCGGCCAGTGATTTTTGGCGGTACAGCGCGTTGTCGTCCACGCTCATTTTGCAATCCAAGGCCACTAGTTTTCCATCAGTCGTCACGATGAGTGGGTTGATTTCAAGCAAGCTTAAATCGTTTTCTTTAAACAATTTGTACAAGTTTTTTAGCAGTTTAGTAAATTCGGCCACTTGTGTAATTTCTAATTTAAACGCTAAATTGCGCGCTTGAAAATCCACCAAACCGTTGAGCGGATCGCACACTTCTTGCAAGATTTGCTCGGGATGCTTGGCAGCGATTTCTTCAATATCCATGCCGCCGGCAGAGGATGCTACCACCACAATGCGCTCCAACGTGCGGTCAACCAACATCGATAAATACAGCTCGCGTGCAATCGGCAGCGTTTCTTCCACCAGTACTTGGCTCACCAGCTGGCCATCTGGCGCGTTTTGGTAGGTAACCAATGTTTTGCCTAGCAAGCTATTTGCATACGCTTCAACCTCGCCCAGCGATTTTAGCAACTTAACGCCACCCGCCTTGCCGCGACCGCCTGCGTGAATTTGCGCTTTAACCACATACTTGTCTGAATTGATGTCTTTTGCAATTTCGATTGCTGCAGCAGCATCGCCAGCAACCGCGCCAATAGGCGTTGGCAGACCATATTGTTTTAATAAATTTTTGGCTTGATATTCGTGTAGATTCATTTTAAAGTGGGGATTAGGTGTTTTTTTATTTAATTTATATTTAACAGCTGATATTTTCGCGCAAAAGCGCCATTGAAGCTAGCAAAACCAACAATAAAGGAAACATGATGACAACAGCATCTCAAACATTACGTGAAGTCACTGGTATGGGGTTTAGCCATGCCAGCTTAAAAGACTCTGCCTTAATCATGGTGGATTGCCAAAATACCTACCGCCGTGGTGTGATGCAACTCACCAATGTGGAGCCAGCCATTTTAGAAGCGCAAAAATTATTGAATATGGCGCGCGATTTAAACGTGCCCATTATTCACATTCAGCATGATGCGGGCGTAGGTACGCCATATGATATTAGCGCAGATATTGGTGCGATT
>JANOWA010000019.1:0-1633 GCA_031417675.1 Methylotenera sp. | reverse complement strand
TTTAAGTGCAAAATTTTGCCAGGTAGGTGCCTCAACGCTAGTGGCTAGCGCATCAATTAACACGCGACCGTCGGCCAATAAGCTATCGAGTGCAGAGCTAACGTGCGCTGGTTTTACTTCGTTAAATTTAGGTAAGCCAGCAAAATGCAATAATGGGTTTGACACAAATATTCTTTCTAAATCAATTAATTAAGCGCAAGCAAAAAGGGTAGCGATAAGCCTCGCCCTTGCTACTAGCAATGGCGGCGATAATGCAAAACACAACGTTGAGTATCCAAATAATACCCATGAATAAAAAGCCAATCAAAATAATGGCCAATATGCCCGCAACAAATTGCGCAATTAGCACCGTAATTTGAAAATTCAAGGCTTCTTTTGCTTGGTCGGCAATATAGGCGCTGTCGTCTTTTTTAAGTATCCAAACGATAAGCGCAGGAACAAACGAAAATACGGTGCCGCCAAGGTGGGTAACGGTGGCGATATTTTTGTCGTCGCTGTTCGGTGTTGTGATTTCTGTGTTCATGGTGATTCCTTTCACATTAATGCAGATTAAATTTAGTGACCAGAGGTTCAATTTTTTCTAAATCTTTTGAGTTTAATACTTTTTTGGCTTGCATTTGCAGCAATTTTAATTGGCTTTGCAAAATTTGTTTTTTAATGCTTAATATATTAGAAGGATGCATCGAAAATTGCCGCAAACCCATGCCCAGCAACAGTTTGGTCAATTTGACATCACCCGCAACTTCACCGCAAACCGAGACGCTTTTGCCAAATTTTGCGCCTGCAACAATCGTCATGTGAATGAGCTTAAGCACTGATGGGTGCAAAGGGTTATACAAGTGCGCAACCGCGTCATCGGTGCGATCAATCGCCAGCGTATATTGAATGAGGTCGTTGGTGCCGATGGATAAAAAGTCTAACTCTTTGGCAAAAGCCTCTGCATTAATGGCTGCGGCAGGCACTTCTATCATGCCGCCTAGCGTGATATTTTCGTCAAACGGAATATTGTCTTTACGCAAGCTGTTTTTGGCGCGCTCTAATAATAATTTAGTTTGGCGTAACTCGCCCAGTGTGGAGAGCATGGGCACTAAAATTTTTACATGGCCATAGTGCGATGCACGCAATAATGCACGAAATTGCGCGTGAAACACTTGCGGCTCGCTTAAGCAAAAACGCACTGCGCGCAGCCCCAGTGCTGGGTTTGCGCAATTGCTAACGGTATCAGGATTCATCTGTTTATCTGCGCCTAAATCCAAGGTGCGAATGACGACAGGCATGCCGCGCATAGCCTCTGCCACTTGTTTGTAAGCGATAAATTGCTCTTGTTCGCTCGGCATTTCGCGCCGATTCATAAACAAAAACTCAGTACGATAAAGGCCAATACCCGCCGCGCCAGAGCTGTTGACGCTCACAATATCTTCTGGCCCTTCGATATTGGCATATAAATCAATGGGCGTGCCGCAAATGGTGACGGCTTTAGTGGATTTAATGCGCTGTAATTTTTGTTGTTCTAGCTCCCATTGATCTTGTCGCAATGCGTATTCGGCCAAAATTTCTTTGGACGGATTGACGATGACCACGCCAAGACTGCCATCGACAATAATCATTTCGCCGTCGTTAATAAGGTCACGCG
>JANOWA010000018.1:0-7425 GCA_031417675.1 Methylotenera sp. | reverse complement strand
CGGTGCGCCCACTATACAAGCACAACCTGAGGCGGTGCGTGATACGCGCATGTGTTCTGCCCTAGAACATAATGGTGCGCGCGTTGCCACCGTCGAGCATTTAATGTCTGCCTTAGCTGGTTTGGGCGTCGATAATATTATTATCGAAGTCACTGCGTCTGAAATTCCCATCATGGATGGCAGCTCTGGCCCGTTTATTTTTCTGTTGCAACAAGCGGGCATTACAGAGCAAGATGCGCCTAAAAAGTTTATTAAAATCAAAAAATTAGTCGAAGTAATTGATGGCGACAAATGGGTGAAATTCGAGCCTTACCACGGTTTTAAAATGGATTTCACCATTGATTTTGCGCATCCGGTATTTGAAAATTCTGGCAGTAATGTCAAAATTGATTTTAAAGATAACAGTTATGTAAAAGAAATCAGCCGCGCTAGAACTTTCGGATTCATGCATGAGGTAGAATATTTGCGTGCTAATGGTTTAGCACGTGGTGGCAGTTTAGATAATGCGATTGTGTTGGATGAATACCGCATTTTAAATACCGATGGTCTGCGTTACGAAGACGAATTCGCCAAACATAAAGTGTTAGACGCGATTGGCGATTTATATATGCTCGGTCACCCATTATTGGGTGCGTTCACAGCTTTCAAGTCAGGGCATGCGCTCAATAACAGCTTGCTACGCGCCTTGCTGGCCGATGCGAGTGCTTGGGAGTTTGCCACTTTCGAACATATTGAAGAAGCGCCTGCGGGCTTTCAAGAACAAACCGCATTTTTTACACCTAACCTAATGCCGCATTTTAGTTAGGCGCCATTCAATATGTTGATACTCCGTTTAGTGTTAATGTTAGCGTTAGCCGCCATGTTTGTGTTGCTGGGTGCCTATCTTGGTACGCGCGACAAAAAATATTTAACCTATTTATTAAATGCAATTAAATACATAGGCTATTTTTTGGTAGGTATGTTTGTGCTTTTTCTCATCAGCCGCGTTATGCGTTTTTAGCAATTTATGCTAAACAATTTAGTTAAACATTTCTTTACTATTGGCCTAACTACCGCATTAATGCTTGCTTCTAGGGCATATGCCTTAGCGGGCGATGATGATTTTTTACAAGCACGCGCAGCCTACGATAAAAAAAACGCCATTGCACTTTCAGAATACGTGCAGCAACTACAAAACCAAAACTATTTATTGGCTCCGTATGCCGATTATTGGTTGATGTTACTCAATTTAGAGGATGCTGATAATCAAACCGTCATCAATTTTCTCAACACTTATTATGAATACCCATTTGCGGATCGCTTGCGCGGCGAATATTTAAAAAAGCTTGCCAAAAATCAAGATTGGCAAAATTTTGCCAACGAGATTGTTAATTATCAGTTAGAAGACCCCGCTGTGGCCTGTTACGCGGCAGAATCTAGCGCAATCAATGGCGACGTTTCTTCGCTAGCAGGCGCAAAATCACTGTGGATGCAAGCCAAAGAGCAGCCTGCAAATTGCATGGGCTTGTACGACCGTATGCAAGCGACTGGCGCACTGACGCAAGACGAAATATGGGATCGTTTTCGTTTAGCCCTAGCCGATAGCCGTATTGCGCTAGCCAAGGCTATTGTAAAGCGCACTAAAACCTTTGAAATAGCACAATATAAGTTGGTTGATAAAGCCTATGCGTCGCCTAGCATTTTTATCAATAAAAAATTGGCTTCGTTTAAAACGCGTTTTGGACGCGAGCTTAATTTATTTGCCTTAAATCGTTTAGCAAAGACAGATTCTCAACAAGCATTTAGCGCTTTTAAAAGTATAGAAAGCTTATTTTCGGCCGAAGAAAAAAGCTATTTTTATGGCAAACTAGCGCTGCAAGCCGCGCAGCGACAAGAGCCGCAAGCCCTGCAATGGTTTAAATTGGCGGATGAATTGGATAAAGAGGGTGCTTTAAATAAAGATCAGCTTGCTTGGTTTGTGCGCGCTGCTTTACGCGAGAAAAATTGGTCAATGGTATTGAAAAGCGTCGCTAAAATGACGCCAGAGCAGGCTGAAGAAGGCGCTTGGCGCTATTGGAAAGCGCGCGCATTGACGGCGCAAGGTCAAACTTTAGAGGCGAATACTTTATTCGCTAAGCTTTCTACCGAGCGTCATTTTTACGGCTGGCTGGCGCAAGATGAGCTGAAAGATGCCATGTCAGCACCGCTTAATACCTATAAAGTGACCAATGCAGAAGTGAGTGAAATTGCCAATACGCCCGCGTTTCAACGCGCCGAAGCTTTATTGCGCATGGATTTTAGGTGGGAGGCGAAAACCGAATGGGCGCAAGCCACCAAGGGCTTGGAGGATAAGCAATTACTGGCAGCGGCAGAGTTTGCCGCGCGCAAAAATTGGTACGATTTAGCCATTATCACCGCCGATAAAACCACAGAAACGCACGATTTCGCGCTGCGCTATCCTGCGCCGTACCGCAATTTGATGAAGCCCGCGGCAAAAGATCAAGCGATTGACGAAGCTTGGGTGTACGGCATTACGCGCCAAGAAAGCCGCTTTGTGTACTCTGCCAAGTCCAATGTGGGGGCGTCTGGCTTAATGCAACTCATGCCAGCGACGGCCAAGTGGGCGGCCAAGCGCGTGGGGCTGGATTACAACAACAGCATGATTCACGAATTAGATACCAATATTGCACTAGGCACCTATTATTTGCGTTACACGCTGGATTTATTCAATGGGCAAGAAGTAATGGCGACAGCGGCCTATAATGCGGGACCAAATAGAGCCAAAAAATGGCAAGCCACAACGCCACTAGAAGGCGCGATTTATGCCGAGACGATCCCGTTTTCTGAGACGCGTAGTTACGTGCAAAAAGTGATGGCAAACGCGCATTTGTATGCTTATCAGCTTGGCTTAAAGGCAAAGTCGCTTAAAGAAAGACTAGGCGTGATACCTGGCAATGTAACCGCACCAGCTGAGGATAATCCATCGCCAGAGTTAGTCACAGAACCTGCTGCTGAAGTAGCAAAACCGATTGAGTAAATTAAATGACGATTAAAACGATTGCTGTACTGGGCGGCGCGGGTTTTGTAGGCAGTTGCCTAGTGACCAAACTGGACGCTGCAGGCTATCAAGTTAAAGTGATTGCGCGCCGTCGTGAATCAGCCAAGCATCTGATTTTGCTGCCTAATGTGCAAGTAATTGAATGCAATATTGCCAATACCTACGGCTTAAAAGATGCGTTCAAAGGTTGTGATGCGGTGATTAATTTAATCGGCATTTTGCATGAATCGGGCAAGCAAACATTCGAAGCTGTTCACCATCAATTGCCGCGCCGCCTAGCGCAATTGTGCGATGAGCTTGGCATTCACAGGTTGCTGCACATGAGCGCGCTGCAAGCCAGCAACCATGCGCCAAGCCATTATTTACGCAGTAAGGCAGCGGGCGAGGCCGCAGTCGGTGAATTCAATAAAAAATTAGCCATCACCATTTTTAGACCTTCGGTCATATTTGGGTGTGGCGATCGTTTTATCAATTTGTTCGCTAATCTAATCAAATTTTCGCCAGTCATGCCGTTGGCGATGCCAAATGCAAAATTTCAGCCAATATGGGTGGAGGATGTTGCAGCAGCCTTTGTTAACGCGCTAGAAAATACTGCCACTTACGGCAAAATTTATGAACTTGGCGGCCCGCAAATCTACACCTTACGTGAGTTGGTGCAAAAAGTGATGACTATATTAGGCAAGCAACGCCCGATTATTGGCCTTAACGATAAGCTATCGATGGCGCAAGCTTATATGATGGAACTGATGCCGATTAAACTGATGACGCGCGACAATGTGCGCTCCATGCAAGTCGATAGTGTTTGCAGCACAGGTATTGCGCCAGCGCTTAATATTGCCCCTGCTGCACTAGAATTGATTGCGCCTGATTATTTACTTAACACCAACCCGCGCGCTGCCTACGGTGGCTTTCGCGCCGCGGCTGGCCGTGCGATTAATGCTAGGCGATAAATATTGAGCTTAAACTTTAAAATTAACCCCTTTTTGCTTGAGCGGGTAGAGTGAAGTGGTTTCAACTTCAAATGTATTTCAAATTTATGCAGTAGGTGGCTCGGTACGCGATGAGCTACTTGGCTTACCTATTAAAGATAAAGATTACGTTGTTGTTGGCAGCACTGTGCAAGCCATGCTAGATGCGGGTTACAAGTCTGTTGGCAAAGACTTTCCCGTATTCTTACATCCCAAAACCCACGAAGAATACGCCCTAGCCCGTACCGAGCGTAAAACTGGCGCGGGCTACAAAGGCTTTGTGGTGCATGCTTCGCCTGATGTAACGCTAGCAGAAGATTTAGCCCGCCGCGATTTTACCATTAATGCCATGGCACGCTCGGTAGATGGCGTATTGGAAGGCGTATTGATAGACCCGCACAATGGTCGCGCGGATATACAAACTAAAACGTTGCGCCATGTGAGCGCCGCTTTTGTAGAAGACCCCGTGCGCATATTGCGCGCAGCACGCTTTTGTGCACGATTCACAGAGTTTACCATTGCCCCCGAAACCTTAGCATTAATGCGCCAAATGGTGCAAAACGGCGAGGTGGATGCGCTGGTGCCAGAGCGCGTATGGCAAGAGTTGAGTAAAGGCTTAATGGAGCAAACACCAAGCCGCATGTTTGAAGTGCTACGCGCCTGCGGCGCCTTGCAAAAAATTCTGCCCGAGTTAGATAAACTGTGGGGCGTGCCGCAACCACCGCAACATCATCCTGAGATTGATACAGGTGTGCACGTGATGATGGTGATTGATTATGCTGCCAAACAAAACTTTACGCTGCCAGTGCGCTTTGCCGCGCTGGTGCATGATCTTGGCAAAGGTACAACGCCAGCCGATATTTTACCGCGCCATATTGGGCACGAAAACCGTAGTGTCGATTTACTGAAAAGCGTGGCTAAACGATTAAAAGTGCCGAATGATTGCAAAGAATTAGCGGTAATTGTGGCGAAATTTCATGGCAAATTACACGCGGCTTTGCAGATGAAGCCGCGCACTTTGCTGGAGTTTTTAATCGAGCTAGATGCGATTCGTCAACCGACGCGATTTAACGATTTTTTAAAAGCGTGTGAGTGCGATAGTCGCGGTCGAGCTGGTTTAGAGCATTGCGTGCTGCCAGAAGCGGCATTGTTGCAACACGCCCTGCAAGCCGCATTAACAGTAGATGCAGGTGCAATTGCTAAAACCAATGGCACGCCAGAATTGATTAAAAATGCGGTATTTGAGGCTAGATTACAAGCGGTGAAGCGCATTATTTAGAAATAGATGCGCCTACTTTTAATCGTTCTAAAAGATTAAATCCATGCATTAAACTCTCAGTTACATGGTCAACCGATTCATCAAGCTTGGTCGATTCAGCAATGCTAGCTATTTCTTGCATAGCCAATTTGTAACCTTGCTCAAACACCCAGTAGTGGCATTCTTCGCTGCTAACTAACTCACTCTGGTCGGCTTGGTCGCAAACTTTCTTAAAAGCTTCCAAGCATCGTTCGGCCTTATAACTGTTCATTTCTATGCAATCAAAAACACAAGATAAACGCAGTATAAAGGTGCTTTATAAAACTTGCTGTAAACAAGTGTTAAGCAGACTTTTAATGTGAGCAACTAATTTAACAGTGAAAGTTGCTGCTGCACAAGCTCAGTTGGTTTGCGCTTAAAACCACTTTTAGCAAATTGATGCCAGCGACCAATCACAAAGCACATCAGCAAATTGGCTTGTGCCTCGGGCATTATTTTTTTGCCCGATTCTGCCACGGCTATTTTTAGGCTTTGTTTTAGGCTCGCCTCTACGCGGTCATATAGCATGTTAATGCGCGTTTGCAGGTGCAATTCCTCGTTCACTAGCGCATCGCCAATTAGCACGCGCGTCATACCTGGATTTTTCTCGGCAAACTTGAGTAACATGGTGACGATTAACTGCACTTGTTTTGCACCATCTTTTTCATCAGTCATAATTTTGTTAATCACGCCAAAAATACTGGCCTCAATAAACTCAATTAGCCCTTCAAACATTTGCGCTTTATTGGCAAAATGGCGGTAGAGTGCTGCCTCTGAAACCTCTAATTTTGCCGCGAGTGAAGCGGTGGTGATTTTCTCGCGGCGCGGGTTTTCTAGCATGTGCGCGAGTGTTTCTAATATTTGTTGTTTGCGGTCTGAAGCCATGAAATTCCCTTAAGTAACTAATCTTTATTTATTGTCTTTATTATATTGTTTTCGCGATTTAAAAATCGCTCAGGCGTAAATTATAACTGAAGGTGAGTGAGCGCTAACACCGAATTGATTCGATAATCCACAAAGTTAGGTTTTTGTGGCTTTTTTGTAACCCAAATGGTGCCCATACCAAGCCGCTTTGCGGTCATCAGCGCAGGTAAATTATCTTCTAACATGATGCAATTGCTTGGTTTTGTTTTTAAGGTTTTAAGCAGCATTTGAAAGCCGCGCACGCTGGGTTTGGCGTGAAATTGTGTACTTTCTACACTAAAAACTAACTCAAAACAATCGGCAATGCCCATTATTTCTAATACGCGAATCGCATAGTCACGCGGTGCGTTAGTAAACACACACTTACGCCCTGGCAAGCGTTTTAAAAGATTTCTCAGTATTTTCACTTGAATCACCATGTTCGGCAAATCCATCAAGCGATGTGTTTCTTGCAAAAAGTGATAAGCATCAACGCCATGATGGCGCATCAAACCTTTTAGCGTGGCGCCATATACGCGCCAATAGTGCTGGCGCAATTGGTGCGCAGCGACCTCATCTAGATTTAGTTCATCCATGATGTACTGCGTCATTGCTCGATTCATCACGGGGAATATATGAGCGGATGCGTTGTGCAAAGTATCGTCGAGATCGAAAATCCAGATTTTTTGTGTCATCTAAAAACTTAATTTAGCTGCCGATGAACGCAGATGCACGCCGATAAAAATAGATAAAACCTTGTTTGATTTTTTTACTCAAAAGGCAGCGCATCACCGTAAAAGATTTATCGGATGTTAGCTTAAGTACAAAATAAAATGTAATCAGTTTTCATCGGCGTGCATCTGCGTTTATCGGCGGTTAAATCACTTTGCCTTTATTAATGTGCCTACACCTTCATCGGTTAGCACTTCCAGCAACAAGGCGTGCTCAACTCGCCCATCAATAATATGTACCGCTTTAACGCCGCTTCTGGCTGCATCTAGCGCAGAGCTAATCTTGGGCAGCATGCCACCAGATAGCGTGCCATCAGCCACTAAGTCGTCAATTTGTCTAGGGGTTAAGCCGGTGAGTAATTCACCATTTTTATCTAGCACACCAGGCGTATTGGTTAATAAAATAATCTTTACAGCGTTCAAAATTTCGGACAATTTACCTGCTACCACATCGGCGTTAATGTTGTAGGTTTCGCCATCTTTACCCAC
>JANOWA010000017.1:0-5632 GCA_031417675.1 Methylotenera sp. | reverse complement strand
TTTGACCCTCACGAGTTTTTGCGGCAAATCCCAAAAGAAAAAATCGTTTACAGCCATATTGCGGGGCATTTGCAAGTTAGCGAAGATATTTTGGTTGATACGCATGGCGAAGCGATTATCGACCCCGTTTGGGCATTGCTGGACGAGGCTTACACGCTATTTGGCACTTTTCCCACCCTGCTAGAGCGCGACACCAACGTACCGCCGCTACCAGAGCTAATGCATGAAGTGAATAAAATCGCCGAATATCAAGCACAATACAAAGCCAAAAATGCCCATCAAAAAAGTATTAAGCATGCTTGATTTTCAACGCTACCAAATCGCATTCACCGCGCACATACGCAACCCCGCCGCCAATAAAAAACCTGCCAAGGTCAACGATGCGCGCATGGCCGTTTATCGTGAAATTGTATTTAATAATATTTTTGGCGCGGTTTCGGCTTGCTTCCCTGTGTGCAAAAGCATGTTGGGCACGCGCGCTTGGAAAGCTCTGGTACGGCAATTTTTTGCTAACTACCAAGCAACCACCCCTATTTTTAGAGAAATTCCGCAACAATTTTTGCATTTTATAGACAAAAAAGTGGATTTACCCATTTATTTTCAATCACTTGCGCATTACGAATGGGTGGAATTAGCAGTTGGCGCGCAAGCAACTGAAGCAATAAAGATGAGCAAAAAAGCGGATTTGTTGAATGAAAAACCCATCTTAGCGCCCGCGCACCAATTGCTAACTTACGACTATGCCGTGCAGACCATCTCTAAACGTAATCGACCAAAAGCCATTGCACAAACGCATTTGTTCGTGTTTAGAAACGCTGAAAATTTAGTCAAGTTTATTGAACTCAACCCAACGACTTTTCAATTATTGGGCTTAATTCAAAAAAATGGCATGACTGGCAAGCAAGCACTGGTGCGGCTTGCAGAGGACATGAATTATCCAGATAAAGACGCAATGATTCAATTTGGCACAGCAATTTTAGCCGCTTTAGCCCATCAACAAGCGATTATTGGCAGCGCGCTAATAGGCGGCTAACAAGATTAATTCAAGGTAATCGGCTCGCCACTATCGGCATGAAAATACGTTAAATGTGCGCAATCGCTAGTGCCATTGGTTAGCGTGCCATCAAACAAGGCTTTGCCATCCACATCCACCACCGCGTAACCGTTGTGATACAACGTCACTTCTGCCGTTTTAGGTAAAAGTTGACTAGCTTTTAAATGGCGTTCGCGCAAACTAAAGCTGATGCACGTTTCAGCCTCGTCCTCGCCAAATACTTCCCATTGCTTGCCATTGGTCAGCTGTGTTAACCAGCCTGGCAAATCCACCTCTACGCGACAAATAATCGGCTCATCCCACTCGGGGTGATTCACATTATTCAGCTCGACTATCTCTGCTGCGTTTAACGGTAAATTATTGTCGGTCATGTTTTTCCTTTGTTTCTTAACAACGTTACCCTACTTAAATGGCGACTAAGTAAAAATATTCAAGCAATTTTAACGCCAATTTATAGCTTTTGTTGCACACTTATTATAACGATGCGATGATTACATTAGTTTACACAGCTTTAGGATAACTTATGTTTGATTTTTTAATGCCTTTATCAGAAATATTACGCACCAACGCACCTGTATTTGTGACGTTTTCTGTCATCTTTGGCCTAATGGTGGGCAGTTTTTTAAATGTGGTGATTCACCGCCTGCCTAAAATGATGGAGCGCGAATGGCATGCCAATTGTCTGGAGTTACAAGGCAAGGAAGTGCCCATACAAACTAAATATACCATCGTCACGCCGCGCTCGGCTTGCCCACAATGCGGCCACCCTATTACGGCGCTAGAGAATATTCCTGTCATCAGCTACCTAATGTTGGGCGGCAAATGTAAAGGCTGCAAAACGGGCATTAGCCTACGTTACCCTTTGATAGAAGCATTGACTGGCGCGCTAATTGGGCTGGTTGCCGCTAAATATGGCTATACTTATACCAGTCTTTTTGCGTTTATTTTTGTGTTCGCGCTGGTCACGCTTACCTTTATTGATTTTGATACGCAACTATTGCCAGATGATATTACGCTACCGTTGCTGTGGCTTGGGCTAATATTCAATTTTAATGGCGGTTTCACGGATCTCAAATCAGCCGTATTGGGCGTGATTTTTGGCTATTTAATTTTATGGTCGGTGTATTGGGCGTTTAAACTCGTCACGGGCAAAGAGGGCATGGGTTATGGTGATTTTAAACTACTGGCCGCCATTGGCGCCTGGTTTGGCTGGCAAATGCTACCTGCAGTTATTCTATTAAGCTCTGTCGTTGGCGCGCTAATCGGCATTGGCTTAATTGTGTTTAAAGGCAAGGGCGGCGGTACGGCGATTCCATTTGGCCCATTTTTAGCGTTGGGCGGCATTGCAGCCTTGTTTTTTGGGCAACAGTTGATGCAGTTTTATTTGCCGCATTAAAATAATTCATACGCATTTAGCCGTTCATGCTGCGTTTGCCGAAGGCATATTACTAATATATTCATGGCTCGGCCATTCGACAAACGCATGGCTCACCACGAACGGGATAAAAACTCATTAGGAATGACATGACTGTAGTAGCACTGACAGGCGGCATTGGCAGCGGCAAATCGGAGGCCGCTAAAATATTTGCGGAGTTGGGCGTGCCAGTTACCGATGTAGATGTGATTTCGCACCAATTAACCGCTGCGCATCAACCATTAATTGCCGATATTAAGGCTAATTTTGGCGATGCTTATATTACGTCAGAAGGCGCATTAAACCGCGCCGCCATGCGCACACTTATTTTTAGCGACGATAATGCCCGCGCTAAGTTAAATGCGCTGATGCACCCAGCCATTTATGATGCTACGCTTTTACAATTAAAACAAAATAATCATGCGCCTTACCAAATTTTGGCGATTCCCCTATTGTTTGAAAGCCCGCGATACGCGCCGCATATTAACCGCATTTTGCTGATTGATTGCGATGAAGCCACGCAAATTGCGCGTGTTAAATTTCGTAGTCAATTGCCAGAATCTGAAATTTTGCAAATTATTAAGGCACAAACGCCACGCAAAAAACTTCTAAAATTGGCAGACGATATAATCGAAAACAACAAAAATGTGACAGAATTGCGCAAAAAAGTAATAGATATCCACCAAAAATACCTTAATACTTGCATAGTTAGCAAAACTACCTGATAATTCACCTCAATTAACTACTATAAGTGGGCAGACTTTTATCGTCATGTCTAGCTACGAATTTCCATTTAACGAGCGTATTCGCACCCTACTGCGCCTAGAAGACTTGTTTGGCAAAATCTTGCTAAATGTCGCAGCGGGCCATCAGTACACCCATCATAGCGCGCTTATATCGTTGCTGCAGATGCTGGATATTGTTGATCGCGCCGATCTTAAAATGGATTTAGTGCAAGAACTCGACCGCCAACGCCTGGCCATGCAAAACTTACGCGGCAACCCCGTTATTTCTGAAGCGGTTTTAGATGGCATTTTAAAAGAAATCGGTGCCAGCTCTACCACGCTACGCAGCGACAGCGCCAAGCTAGGACAGCACTTGCGCGAAAACGAATGGCTGATGAGTATTAAACAGCGTACAGGCATTTTAGGCGGCGTTTGCCAATTTGATTTGCCGTCGTATCACCACTGGCTAAACTTAAGCGCATCGCAACGTAAAAAAGATTTTGATAACTGGCTTGCGCGCCTAATGCCCATGCACGATGCCATTAAAACTATTCTGCATATCTTACGCGGCAGCGGCTTGGCAACCAGCCATCATGTGGATATTGGCTTTTTTCAGCAAATGTTGGGCGGCGCAAAACCTGCACAAATGTTAAGAATTGAGCTGCTGGATGATTGCCCGTGCTTTCCTGAAGTAAGTGCTAACAAATACGCCATTAATGTACGTTTTTTTGCGCTCGACTTTGTGCAAAAACCCAAACAATGCGATCACACCATTGATTTTAAAATGACTTTATGCAATCTTTAAAAGATCATTTAAACTTAACTGTTCAATAACTGCATCAGCTTTCGCGCTTTATGCCGCGTTGAGAAATCTGTACAATATCGCTAATCTCAACATCTTATTAAAAGTCTGAAATTTGATTATGTTAGAAGCCAAGCCCCGTCAAGTTGCATGCCCTACCTGCAAAAAACTCATCGTGTACAGCATTACCAATAAGTTTAGGCCATTTTGCAGCGAGCGCTGTCAGATGATTGATTTGGGCGATTGGGCCAACGAAAATTTTAAAATACCTGATAACAAACCACCTGAATTAGATGACTTTGAAAACAATTAAAAAGCGAATGAAAGTATTGCACCATGAAAACACGTAACTTATTGGTTTTATTCAGCATATTGTTCTCGTTAGACGCTGTGGCTGGTGTCAGCATTAGCGATGCTTGGGTGCGTGCCAATGTGCCTGGGCAAAGCGTTGGCGCAGCCTATATGACACTTAATAGCCCACAAGATAGTACGCTGGTTTACATTGAATCCCCCGCAGCAGGCAGCGTTGAAATTCATAGCATGACCATGAATAATAATGTGATGAAAATGCGTAAATTAGCAGAACTGCCATTAAAAGCAGGCAAAGTAGAAAAGCTTTCGCCTGGCGGCTTTCACTTAATGTTGTTTGATTTGAAAAAGCCCCTAAAAGCAGGCAGCAAAGCCAACTTTACGCTGTGCTTTAAAGATAAAGCGGGCAACATTACGCACCAAAGCGTGACGCTACCGATTAAAGAAGCACAATAGCTACTGAGTCCAAATCGCGCGTTGCATGGCAATGCCGCGCGCGCCGCAACTTAACGCATCAGCCAAATCATTCGCATCCATGCCGCCTAAAGCGTAGATTGGCAGCGTAAAATGTTTAATCATTTCATTAAACCTTTCCCAGCCCATAGACGATTTATCAGCATGACTTAGCGTGGGTTTTACAGGTGACAACAGCGCAAAATCCAAACCTAATTTTTCAGCTTGCGCTAATTCAGGCGCGTTGTGACAAGAAGCTGCCATTAAAAAACCTTGCGGTAAATCAGTTGGTTTTTCAGCCAAGGCCATTAACGCGGCGCTTGGCAAATGCACGCCATCAGCGCTAACTTTTAGCGCCAAATCCATATCGCCGTTAATCAAAACCTTTGCAGCGTATGGTTTAGCCATTTTTAGCACCTGCTCTGCAAGCCGCATCAATACTAGGGGTGCTAATTGCTTCTCACGCAGTTGAACCAAGCGTAAGCCTTGTTTTAATTGCTTTTCTAGCGCCTTTAACCATGCCGCCTCACCCATTTCCGCTAAGTTGCTAATGGCGTAAATAGGTGGCAAAGCCAATGCTCGCATAATCGGCGCATTCGCAGGCAACAAGGGCGAAACGCTAATATTTTGCGGATTTTGCCAAGCTAATTGCTGGCCTTCTTTTGGCGAGACTTCTCCTTGCCATTGCGTCACAAAATAAAAATGCAGCAACACGGTTTTAGCTGCAGAATCATTGGTTGCAGGATAATCATAATGGCGCGTCAGCCATTGCTGCACCTGCGTTGGCGTGATGCCAAGCTCTTCTTGCAACTCGCGAATTAGCGCATTTTCTGGCCGCTCGCCAGTCTCAATTTTACCGCCTGGAAACTCCCACC
>JANOWA010000016.1:0-7016 GCA_031417675.1 Methylotenera sp. | reverse complement strand
ATGGCGGGCGAGCCAATATTGGCGAGCGATTTGCAAGCACAAGGCGCGATGACGGCTTTACTAAAGGACGCGTTTCAGCCCAATATTGTGCAAACGCTAGAACATACGCCTGCGCTGGTGCACGGCGGACCGTTTGCCAATATCGCGCACGGTTGCAACTCGGTTATCGCGACAAAAACTGCGCTTAAATTAGCCGATTTCGTGGTAACAGAGGCGGGTTTTGGTGCTGATTTAGGCGCAGAGAAGTTCTTTGATATTAAATGCCGATCTGCAAAATTGCAGCCAGACGCCGTGGTAATTGTGGCAACGATTCGCGCGCTAAAATATCATGGAGGAGCAGATTTAAAGGTTTTAAATGAAGAAAATATAGATTATTTATTAAATGGAATCAATAATTTAAAAAAACATCTTAATAATTTACATGAGTTATTTGGTATGACTGCAATAGTGGCAATTAATCACTTTGTGCATGACACTCAGGCTGAAATTGATGCGTTAAAAAGTGCAGTTGATGCGCTAGGTTTTAAAGCCATTGTGTGCAAACATTGGGCGCAAGGCGGCGCGGGTGCAACGCAATTGGCGCAAGAGGTGATTGATTTAATTGAACAAAAATCATCTAAATTTAAATTGCTGTACAAAGATAGTGACTCGCTGCTTGAAAAACTAGAAACAATTGCCAAAAAACTGTACGGTGCGGCCGATGTGAAATTGAGTCATAAAGCAGAGTCTAAACTCGTGCATTTGAGCAAATCGTTTAATCATTTGCCCATTTGTATTGCCAAAACGCAGTATTCGTTTTCGACTAATCCTAACCTGCGCGGCGCGCCAACTGGGCATTCGCTTGAGGTGACCGATATTAAACTATCGCGCGGTGCAGGCTTTATTGTGGCTATTTGTGGCGATATAATGACCATGCCAGGTTTGCCAAAATTGCCAGCCAGTGCACGTATTGACGTGAATAGCGCAGGAAATATAACAGGATTGTCATAATTTGCAAACGCTAGCAAAGCCAGGTTTCGCCGAACAAACCATTAACAAATCTCGTTTTATTGCCGCCGCAAGTGCTTGCGAAACAGAGCGCGAAGTGGGCGCTTTTTTACGTGCTTTGGCGGCGCAACACCAGAACGCGCACCATTTGGCTTATGCGTTCAGAATTAAAACCGTCGACGGTATTATTCCGCGCTTTTCAGATGCTGGGGAGCCCAGCGGCACGGCTGGCAAGCCGATTTTGCAGATGCTTGAAGGGCAGCAACTGATTCAACTGTGCGTAGGGGTGATTCGCTATTATGGCGGCATTAACCTTGGTACAGGCGGCTTGGCGCGGGCGTACGCTGGCACAGCAAAAATGGCGTTGGATAGTGCAGGTTTTGCGCCCTATGTTGAAATGCAGCAAATCAGCCTTACCGTCACTTATAAGCAGGTAGATGAGCTAAATCGTGAGTTGACTAAAATTAACGGCCAAGTGCTAGATAAAACATTTGATGAGGCCGCGCATTTTGTTGTTAAACTGCCCATATCGCAAGTGCAAAAGTTTGTGCAACGATTTACTTAAAAGGTAGCTATGCAAATAAGCAAGGTTTTAAAAACGAACAAATACGATATTGCCGCATGGATATTGGTAGGTTTTGCGCTATTATTTATTTTAAAGTTTCAACTGTTGCCTGCCTTATTAGCGGGCTTGCTGGTGTATGAGTTGATTCATATTTTAACGCCTTACATTGCGCGCAAATTGCCAGGCGATCGTGCAAAACTACTTGCCATCGCGTTTTTGGTGATTGTCATTGTGAGCTTGCTCACTTTAGCAGGTGCAGGCTTGCTCGCATTTTTTCGGTCAGAGTCGGGCAGCCTCACCGTTCTGTTAGCCAAAATGGCGCAGATTATTGAAGATTCGCGCAAAATATTCCCCGCATGGATGCTATCTCACTTACCTGCAGATGCAAACACATTTAGAGTGCAAGCGGCCGAGTGGCTACGCCTGCATTCGGTCGATTTGCAAGGTGTAGGCAAAGAGGCGGGGCGCTTAATTGCCCATATTATTTTAGGTATGGTCATCGGCGGTATTGTGGCGCTGCGCGATGCTGCGCACGATGATGAGTTTAAGCCATTTGCACATGCGCTGGTCGGCCGTGCTGCCTTGTTTGGCGATGCATTCAGGCGTGTGGTATTTGCCCAAGTGCGCATTGCCGCTATTAACGCGGCGTTTACTGGTGTATATTTATTGGTGGTGCTGCCCATTTTAGGCGTTGGCTTACCGCTAGTAAAAACCATGATTGCGATTACGTTTGTGGTAGGGCTGATTCCCGTTGCGGGCAATTTAATCTCCAACACCATTATTGTGATTGTCAGTTTAAGTCAATCATTAACAGTTGCCTTGGGCTCGCTGGTCTATTTAGTGGTGATTCACAAGTTTGAATACTTTTTAAATGCGCGCATCGTCGGCAACCAAATTCGCGCCCACGCGTGGGAGCTATTAATCGCCATGGTGATGATGGAAGCGGCGTTTGGCTTGGCGGGCATTGTCGCAGCACCCATTTATTATGCCTATATTAAAAGCGAGCTGCGCGCGCGCGAGTTGGTCTAAAGCTAAGTTTGTTTAATTGAGCTTATACAGCCTATTTTCCAGCGTTTTGCCGGTTTTAACATTATCCAACTTGCTACCTGCGCTATCGCCCAACTTTGCCAAACGATCATCTGGCGCTGGGTGGGTTTTAAATAACAGCGCCACGCTGCTGTCTGCTTTATTGGCTTGGCCAATGGTTTGCAGTACTTCTGCCAAGCCATAGGCGTCATAGCCAGCGCGGGCTGCCAGCACCATGCCCATGCGGTCAGCTTCAAATTCGGCGTCTTTATCTAGGCTGCGCGCGCTAATTTCTGCGCCGCTGCCAATGGCTTTGTCGGCCAGTTTATTGCCTTTGGCGAATTTTTCTTTTAGCCAATTGCTGCCAGAGCTCAATAATTGCTGTTTTTGCAGCACTTTTAGTTGATGCTTTTTCACCACGTGTGCAATTTCGTGGCCTAGCACGCCTGCCAATTGTGCTTCGTTGGTCATTTTTTGGTACAAGCCTTTGGTAATCAGCACATAACCACCAGGCGCGGCAAAGGCATTGATGTCTGCGCTTTCAATCACACCAAATTTCCATGGTAAATCGGCACGCTCAGACTGGCTGGCCACCCAGCGACCGACTTGATTGACGTATTTTTGTAAAGCATCATCTTTTACTAGTGGCGCCGCACCAAGCAAGCTGCCTGTAATATTGCGGCCAAGGGCGATTTCTTCGTCTTGGCTCGGGTTTTTCCAGTTGATTGTATTGGTAGGTATTGCAGTCGTGGCAGGCGCTTCAGCCGTTGTTGCTGCGCTGGCAGCAGGTGTGGCGGGCGTCGCGATTGGAGCAGCATCAGGTATTTTTTCTAGTGGTGTTTCGCTACCATTTTTCACTTCCTCCACTTTATCTTTTACCGCATCTTTAAGCACTTTATTTAAGTCTAAAGCATTCGCTTGCGAAGCCAATAAGCCCGCAGTAATTAACAAACTAAGCAATAACGTAGAGTATTGTTTTTTCATTATTTTGCACCTTTTAAATAAGCAAGCTGCGTACTTGTTAAACCGCCTGCACTGGCAAATTTTTGCGCATCACTAGCGCTAACTGCATGGCTTTCCATTTTTTTCATTTCATCTTCGTTAAACTTGGCAGCTTTTAGCTCTTCTGCGCTTAAGCCGCGAATACCTGTGGTAGAAACCACTTTACCCGTGCCTGCGCGGCCGCTGGCAATATCGGCAACGCTGTTGCCACTGCCAGACGCGCCGCCGCGCTTAACCGAAAGAATACGCACCCAGCCGCTGGCTGATTTGCTTTTTACTTGTAGCCACGCACCTTTTTTGCCCAAAATATCAACACTATCATTTTTGTTCAGGTTGCCCGCGGTTTTGGCGTCTGCAAACGGCTCTGCACGCAACACGTCGGCTTTTATTGCCGTACCAGCTTCGCCTGCAAGCCCTAAAATAGGCGCTGCGAGGCCAATTAATAAGCAATTTTTTAAGTAGTTTTTCATGCTAAATCCTCATGCTTGTTTTCGTGTTCAAGTTTAATGACCGCTTGCGCAAACAGCGTGCGCCATTGCGCGGCGAGGTTGTTTAAGTCGTTGTTTAACTTGCCTTCATGCAAAGCATAACGCGTAATGGTGCTAGTTGGTAGACCACAATTTGCAATAAAAGTTGGCAATTGCTGCGCGATGGTTTGCGCATCTTGCTTGGCGGCAGCACCATATTCCGCCTTATTGTCGGCGTACAGCCAATTGATTAGCAGCATATCGCCAAATAAGCCCCAAACGCCACTCTGTGTGCCTTGCAAAATTTCAATATTATTAGGCGTGGTGCTGGCAAGCTCAATACTGCGTTTGATTTTTTTAAGCAGCGCATCGCTCAATGGCTCGCTCGCCTCAACCAAAATTGGCATCATTAATACGCTATGTTCGGCGGCATCGCCTTTTACGCCAAACGCTAGCCAGCGTTGCAGCGCGCGGTCAGTCGCTAGCGCGTAAATTTTGGCCACACCAAATAAGGCAGCCGCCCATATTAAAGGCCCTGTAAGATCTAAATAAGTATTGGTAAAATTAATGGCAATATAGGATAGCACCAATAAACCGATTTGCGAGCCAGTAAAAATTGAGTTAAATTTATTGCGATCGACACTAAAATAAAACGCCGCAGTGGTCAGCCAAATCAGTAGCAAACTCATTAATACATAAGGTGTTTTGCCGCGCCACACTTTTAGATAATCGCCATGCTTGGCGTTATCGATGGCTGTTGCCAGTATTTCTACACCAGGAAATTGCTTATCCATGGCGGTAGCTTTAAGGTCGAATAAGCCCGCCGCCGTTGAGCCGATAATGACGATTTTGTTGGTAAATTCGTGCGGCGGGCGCACTTTAGTTTTGCTGGCCAAATCAGTAAACACATCGCTAAAGGTGGCGTAACTATAAGTAAATGGCTTGCCGCGCCAGTTAATTAGCATGTCTTTGGGCAAGTTATCCATATTTGCACCTGAGTATTTTGCCACTACTTTGGGCAGCGACGGCAGCAACCAGCCGTAATCATCATGCACCATACGATATTCACGCACAATGCCGTCGCTATCGGGGTACACCGTGTGCGTGCCTAAATGGTCGGCTTTAAGCGCGCCTTTAATAAATGGCAATATCGCCGCTAATGTCGCCTCTTTGTTGGCTTGTGGCGTGGCTTGCAGGCCTGGAATTTGCGAAAATTTTAGTTCGCTATTGTGATCTTCAGAAGCATCTAGCCGCAAAATCGGAAAAAACGTGTTATTGCTGCTCGCAATCACCGCATTAAAATAAGCATCGCTATCAGGGTTGTAAATATCGGCGTCACTAAACACAATATCAAATACAATCGCTTTTGGCTGCTGCGCTTGAATATTCTCTACAAATTCGCCTAATACTTGGCGCGGCCACGGCCAGCGGCCATACTCTTTGGCAAATGCGGCCAAACTGGCTTCGTTAATATCCACAATCACAATATCGGGGTCGGCTTTAGGCTGAATCACGCGGTGTTTCACCATAAAATCAAACGCTTTATCGCGCATGTTTTCGCCCACGTGAAACACGCCCGCATCTAGCAATATAAGCAATGTAAACAGCGTGGCTAAATAAATATAGAAATTATTTTTTAGCTTGCGCGTAAGGTTGGCCAGCCATTGGCCGAGCAGTAATTTTAGTTTTGTCATTGGGTTTAATTGTAGTGTTTAATCATATAGTTTAATCATAAAGCCGAAACGGCAGCTGTGGTTTATAATGATGCGTATGAACGAAATTATAATCTACCTTTTAGTGCTAGCGATTATTTTGCTGGCTTGGCTAGCATGGCGCGAGTTTGCTAGCAGAAAAAATAGTGCTTTATTAGCGCAATTAGAAGATAAACACCGCGCGATGTTGCTCGATTTAAACGATGGTTTAAACAAGCTGGGCGACCGCTTAAATGCTGCTTCGCAGGCCAGTGGTGAAATGCTTAAATCTTCAGTTTCTAATGAGTTATTAGCCACGCGCGAGGCGATGCAAACTTTGCAATTAACGCAAAACAGTAGTTTGGCGCAAACCCGCGAAACCGTGCTAGAAACACTGCATAAAACCTTGAGTGAGCAGGGCAAAAGCCAGCAAAGTTTAATCAACGACACCATGCTAAAAGCCACTACTACACTTACGCAAAGCATTGAATCGCTTGGTAAAATTGTCGATTCACGCCTAGAAGAAATTGGCGGAAAAGTATCAGAACGGCTTGACGAAGGCTTTAAAAAAACTAACGAAACCTTTGCTAATGTAATGGCGCGACTCGCCACCATTGACGAAGCGCAAAAGAAAATTGACGGCTTAACGGTGAATATGGTCAGCCTGCAAGAATTGCTTGGTGACAAGCGTAGCCGCGGCGCCTATGGCGAGGTGCAGCTAGAAGGGCTGGTACGCAATGTGCTGCCAGCCAATAGTTTTAGCATGCAACACAGCTTTGATAACGGTACGCGCGTGGATTGCGCGCTGTTTCTGCCCGAACCAACAGGCACGGTAGCGGTAGATAGCAAATTTCCGCTCGAAAATTATCACCGCATGTTTGATAAAGCTTTGACCAAGCCAGAGCAAGATGTCGCTAACAAACAATTTAAGGCTGACCTTAAAAAGCATGTCGATGATATTGCCAGCAAATACATCATTCCAAACGTGACCTCGGACGGCGCGGTGATGTTTATTCCGGCCGAGGCGGTTTTTGCCGAGATTCACGCCTATCATCCCGATATTATTGATTACGCCATGAATAAACGCGTGTGGGTGGTTTCGCCGACGACCTTGATGGCCGTGCTAAACACCGCGCGCGCGGTGCTTAAAGACGTAGAAATGCGTAAGCAAGTGCATATTATTAAAGATGAGTTGGGTAAGTTAAGTAAAGATTTTGAGCGTTTTGATTCGCGCATGAAAAAACTCGCCGATAACATTCGTCAAGCGCACGAAAACGC
>JANOWA010000015.1:0-6764 GCA_031417675.1 Methylotenera sp. | reverse complement strand
GTCAAAAAGTAACAATGTTTTTTAATTTGGAAGAGTGGCAGAGCGCGAGGTTTTAAATTGGGCATGCTACAGTCTTCAAGACTGTTTTAGCGATCAGTCAAAAAGTAACAAAAGTTTTTTAAATTAGGAAGAGTGGCAGAGCGGTTTAATGCTACAGTCTTGAAAACTGTCGTGGGTGCGAGCCCACCGTGAGTTCGAATCTCACCTCTTCCGCCAATATTTTAGAATGCCGCTTTAAGCCAAATAGGCAGGCGGCATTTTTATTTAAGTCATTATTTATTAAGGATAAACCATGAGCCAAATTATTATCGATCACAATCCGTCAGAAGCTAAATTAAAAGAACTAGGCGTGACTAGCTGGTCTATTTGGGATTGTGCACCATCAAAATTTCCACTAGATTTTGGCATGACAGAAAGCGCTTACGTGTTAGAAGGTGAGTTTACTGTAACGCCAGCTGGTGGCGAAATGGTCACCATTAAAGCGGGCGATTTTGTGGTGTTTCCTAAAGGGATGAAATCACAATGGGAAGTACTTAAACAGTTGAAAAAGCACTACAAACATTCATAAAACCTGCCCTTAATTGGGTTGCGTTTTTATTGTTTCGGCCTACAATAAGCCTTGAATAATCACTATTCAAGGCTTATTTGTTTGTTGGGGGCATATAATGAATATTACGGTAGAAAAAGCTGACGCCGCTAAATTGGTTGCGCTTGGGGTTAATAGCTGGCCCACTTGGTCAAAAGAAGTGTCTAAATTTCCGTGGAGTTATAACGCGCAAGAAGTTGCTTATATTTTAGAAGGTGAAGTGACGGTAACACCCAAAAATGGCGGTAATCCTGTGAACTTTGGCATGGGCGATTTAGTGACTTTCCCTGCAGGTTTATCGTGTATTTGGGATGTTAAAAAGCCGCTACGCAAGCACTACCAATTTAGCTAGTTTTTTAGCAGTTTTCAGTGATTATTCAGTCATAAAAAACGCCATACCAAAAGGTATGACGTTTTATTTAACAAGCAGCAATTATTACTTAGTCACTGGCAAGGTTGCAGATGTAATCTCGCTAGAACCGTTCAGATCAATGCAATCTGGTTGCTCAAATCCATCTGTTATATTGTTTTTATTGCCGTTAGTTGTATCATAAATAATGTTATCAGGGCGCGTAGCATCTCCAGATACGCCGCCAGTCACATAATCTAAATTTAGATAATTACGCACGCGCCAGCCAATATTGTGGTCTGCGCAAGAGGTGTCGCCAGAAACACCCACACCACCGACCACTTTTTTACCAGCGTTGTACAATGCTAAACCACCGCCAAACACGTTTACACCACCAACGCGCTTGCCTACCATGCCATCTTGTGTAGTGCCTACATTGGCTGGGTTGCCGCCATAGGCCGCTTGTGTATCAACTGGGTTGCTAAATTGCAAGCCATACAAGCTGCCACCTAAAGGTGTTGCGCCTGAGGTGCCTTGCACAGCTGAATAAAGATTAGCCGTAGAAAGTGATAGGCCATTTAAACTAAAAGCATTGGCTGTATTGGCTTTTTGTGCAGAAATAACGCGGCTGCCTGGCCATTGTTCGGCACGATTTAGGCCCGAAAACGCGACTGCACAAACCACGCCGTCGCGATCGACTACAGTCGCCCACATGTCTAAATTTAAACCCGTTGTTTCATCTAAAACCGCTTGTTTTAATGCAGCCTTTAGTTGCGCTTGGTTGGGTAGCGCGCCGCAACCATTTTTATATATTTTATCATCAGCCTGTGCGCCAATTGCACTAGTGACTAAGACGCACGCAACGATTGCTTTCAAATAACTTTTACTCCTCATTTTAATTCCTTTCAAATTGTTGTTTTAACGATTAATGATTGAATTGTTTAAGTGTAAACGTTTCAATAATGGTATTTAATCCCACAAAAATAACAATTTAAATACATAAAAACCCTATATTTCTCAAGAAATTAGGATTAAATGGGCTTAAATAAAAGAATTACAGCAGATTTAAATGCGTAGAAAGGGCGTCGATTTGCGCTTGGTTGAGCGTCTTGCCGTGCTTGTCGGAGATTAAAAAACTATCTTCTGCACGATTACCTAAGGTGTTAATTTTGGCATTATGTAAATCTATACCAAGTTGCAAAAACAAAAATGCGATTTTGGCCAGCAAGCCGGGGCGATCGGCAGTGACAATATCCAGCGTATGCAAATGTTGAGATTCGGCGCGAATGTTAATTTGGGTGGCAAATGGCATGTGTTTCACTTGGCGGCTGATGCGGCCTTCTAAAGGCGTTTCTAGGTTGGTTGAAGCCGCGATTTTTTCTGTCAATTCGGCCTCTATAAATTTTAACAAGCCGCTATAACTGACCGATTTTCCCGATTGATCAAGCACAGTAAAGCTGTTGAGCGCGTAGCCATGATTTGTCGTGTAAATTTTGGCTTGCACGATGCTGTAAGCCATACGGTCAAAAAAGTTGCAAATGCGCGCAAATAGGTCGTCTTGGTCACGCGTATAAATCATCACCTGAATACCGTCACCACTGGGGCTTAGGCGCGCGCGTACAATGGGCTTGTCGGCATGCACGTGCGGTGTCAGTAAGCGGCTTTGCCAGGCAATTTCATCGGGTTCAAAGCGCACAAAATAGCCAGCACCCACGTTGTCCCATAGCGTTTGGTAAGATTGCGGCTGCAAGCCATATTTTGTCAGCTTTTCTGCCGCTTCTTGTTGACGATTTTCAATGGCTTGCTGTACGGTGAATGTTTCGTTAATTAGCACACGTTTAGTCGCGTAAAATAAGCTTTCTAACAGGCGCGCTTTCCAAGCGTTCCACACCACAGGGCTAGTACCACGAATATCCGCCACAGTAAGCAAATACAAGGCTTGCAGGCGAGTATCTGTTTTTACAAAGCGTGCGAATTGTTCAATAACCGCAGGGTCAGATAAATCAGATTTTTGCGCGGTGCTAGACATTTTAAGGTGCGCTTCTACCAACCAAGCGACTAAATGGGTGTCTTCTTTGGGCAAATTATGCAGCTTGCAAAAGCGTTTTGCGTCTTTTGTACCCAGCGTGGAATGATCGCCACCACGGCCTTTAGCAATATCGTGAAACAAAGCTGCAAGGTAGAGTAGGTGTGGCTTTTCAAAGCTAGCGAATAATTGGCTACATAGCGGAAACTCGTGTTTAAGCTCTGGCTTAGCAAAGCGGCGCAAGTTAGCCAGCACGTTTAAAATGTGTTCATCCACGGTATAAACATGGAACAAATCGTGTTGCATTTGGCCGACAATTTTGCCAAAAGCAGGAATGTATTGGCCTAAAATACCATAGCGATTCATGCGGCGCATGCTGTGGTTAACGCCATCTGCTTGCGATAATACATTGATAAATAATGCTTTATTCTCGCTAGACTCTCTAAACTCGCGATTCACCAATTTTTTAACACGTTGCAATTGACGCAGCAAATTTGCGCCCATGCCTTCAAGCTCAGGATGCTGTTGTAGAAATAAAAAGCTTTCTAAAATCGCAGAAGGTTGCTGCTGCAAAGCACGCGCAGTTTTGGCTTCTAACCATTGATTATGCGCTTCAAAGCGGGTATTAATTGATATCACTTTTGGCGCAATTTTAGTTAAAGTAGATTCTAACGTTTTAACTAATATCTCATTGATTAAATTAATATATTTAACACTTCGATAATAGCTTTGCATCAACTGCTCGCTGGCGCGTTTTTGTACTGTATTCACTAATCCCAAATTAGCAGCCAGTTCGTTTTGAAAATCAAACAACAGCCTATCTTCGCGACGTTTGGCCAAATAGTGCAGGCGAATACGCAAGGTTTGCAAATTACGCTCGTGGCGTTTAATTTGACGCAATTCGGCAGTAGTAATGATGTTATTTTTAGCGAGCTCAGCCCAATTATTGCCTAAATTTTGGCTGCGTGCCAGCCACACAATCATGTGCAAATCGCGCAGCCCGCCTGGGCTTTCCTTAATATTGGGCTCTAAACTATAAGCGGTATCGTTAAATTTGGCGTGGCGATTATCTTGCTCTTTAAATTTGGCCGCAA
The DNA here is from genome assembly GCA_031417675.1 of Methylotenera sp. Taxonomy (GTDB): domain Bacteria; phylum Pseudomonadota; class Gammaproteobacteria; order Burkholderiales; family Methylophilaceae; genus Methylotenera_A. The sequence continues at coordinate 2,709 of JANOWA010000015.1, read as the reverse complement.
AAAAAGCCGCTGGCTGCATTAACGCGCTAATTGCCTGCACAAATTGTTGATAATTGGCTTTATTGCCAGCAAGTAAGCGCGCTTCTAGCAAATTAGTTTGCACGGTGACATCATTTTTAGCTTCGGCAAAACATTCATCTTGCGTGCGCACGCTGTGGCCTACGTTTAAGCCAATATCCCACAATTGGCCAATTAAGGTTTCAATCTGCGCATTTAGTACGTCATCATGTTGATTGGGCAGCAAAATTAGCAGATCAATATCAGAATAGGGGAACAATTCTTCGCGCCCGTAGCCACCGACAGCGATTAACGCTGCACCCGCGTGGCCAGTGGGTAAAAGAATGGTCGCTTGCAGCCATATCTCTTTTAATAGTTTATCGATCAGTTGCGATTGTTTTTTAAGTAATTGCGCAGGATTTTGATGCTGAAAAAAATCATTTTCTAAGGCGTTTTGTTGCGCTTTTAAATCGCTGCGCAAGGCCTGTAAATGACTACGCCAAGTGTGCGTATTTTGTATTTTTGCCGTTATCTGCGTTGACATATTGATTTGTAATTAAACAAACAGTTATGTCAATATTGGCATGGCGGGCGAACCCGCAGAAAGCGTCATCACTTCATAACCTGTGTCTGTCACCAGCACGGTATGCTCCCACTGCGCCGATAAACTACGGTCTTTGGTGACAATCGTCCAGCCATCGGGCATTTGTTTAATATCGCGCTTACCCGCGTTAATCATCGGCTCTATGGTAAAAATCATGCCTGCTTTTAGCTTTAACCCCGCGCCTGGGCGGCCATAATGCAAAATTTGTGGCTCGGTATGAAACACTTTGCCAATACCATGCCCGCAAAACTCGCGCACTACGCTAAAACCATTTTTTTCGGCAAAGCTTTGAATCGCATAACCAATATCGCCCAAGGTGGCATCAGGTTTTACTTGCGCAATGCCCAGCCACATGGCTTTATAAGTTAGCTCGCTTAAACGCTTGGCCTGAATCGACACCTCGCCCACATGAAACATACGGCTGGTGTCGCCGTGATAACCATCTTTAATCACCGTAATATCAATATTAATGGTATCGCCATTTTTCAACACTTTATCGCCTGGCACGCCGTGACAAATCACATGATTCACCGACGTGCAAATGGATTTAGGGTAGGGTGTATGGCCATCTGGCGCATAGTTTAGCGGCGCAGGAATAGTCTTTTGCACATTCACCATATAATCGTGACACAGCTTATCTAGCGCATCCGTCGTCACGCCACTCACTACAAAAGGTGTAATATAATCAAGCACTTCAGAGCCAAGTCTGCCTGCAATGCGCATTTTTTCGATGTCTGATTCGTTGTTAATTGTAATGGACATGTGCCGTAATTTGCATAAAAATTAATGAATTAATATTTTAACATAGCATGCTTCATTTACTATTCACTTAGCAACTCGGCTAAAGGCTGAAGCTGTTCTATACGCTCACTGACTACTTTTATAATCACAACAATCGGTATTCCTAATAACATACCCCATATTCCCCACAGCCACGCAAAAAACAATAATGAGATAAAAACAGCTGCTGCATTCATTTTGGCGATTCGGCCAGTCATCCATGTAGTGATAAAAATGCCGATGACAGTGGAAATAAGCATAACCACACCCGCTACTAATAAAGCCATTATTAATGAATTAAACTGCATATAAGCAGCCATGCCCGTTGCTACCGCCGTTGCAACTGCCCCAAAATACGGAATTAAATGCATAAACCCAGCCCAAACCGCCCAGGCCCCTGCATTTTCTAGTCCCATCATACGAAAAGCAATCCACATGCATGCGCCCACCAAAATATTCGTCACTAGCAACATAAAAAGATAACGCTGAATGGAATTATTAATATCTTCAAGAATATGCACGGTAATTTTTTTTTGAGTTAGTGTTGGTCCAGTAAGTCGCACTAATTTGCGCTTAAAACTATCGCCCGATAGCAACATAAAATAAGCGAGAAAAATCATCGTCATTGTCTCGCCTATAAATCCGAAAACACCTAAAGAACCCTGCCAAAGAAAATCGCCAAGCCTAAATTTAGGTTCTTGAATGACTACTCGCAAAGCAGGTTTTTTTCCAGAAGTGGTGCTGGCTTGTACGGAGCTAGCGGCAGATTCAACCTGTGTTGCAGCTATTTGCACTTTTTGCATGTTAGTAAGCGGATCACCAGGCCTGCTAGCCAGCGCAGTTGAAAGTTTGGAGGCTGCATCAGGTAGTTTAGCAATAATCGATTGGATTTGGCCGCGTAATGCATACGCAGAAAAAATAATGCTAAATATAACCGCCAAAATAACAATTGTGGAGCCAATTATGCGAGGAATTTTAATATGTTCTAACCACGCCACCAAAGGATTAAGTGTATAAGACAATAAAATGCCCAGCAATAAGGTGACGACAAAACTCTGCGCCCAATCTAATGTATAAACAACGGCTATTGTGGTTAAGATCAATAGCGCACCATTTTTAACTTTTATGGAGTTGTTTGGTTGGGTTGGTTCTTCTTCAGCCGAAAGCGCTGTGGTTGTCTCTGTATTTATTTTGAGTCCAACTTGAGATTCGGTATTCATGATGCTCCATTACTGCAGTTGTAAATTAAAGTGAGATACAATTTATCGCATAGTGTTAAACGCATTGCTGTTATGTTTTGTTTAAAAAGCAATGGGTTAAACTGTAGT
>JANOWA010000014.1:0-1810 GCA_031417675.1 Methylotenera sp. | reverse complement strand
TCTTTGCTGGATGATATGCAAGAAATATGTGGCGCGGCTTGGTGGCCTTCTGCTTGCATTTCAAACACGGTTTCTTTGGTGCGATCAGTCGTAGAGCCGCCCGCACCAAAGGTTACCGAGAAAAACTCTGGCTTAAATTGCGCCAGTTGCTTGCGTGTTTCGCGCAAATTGGCAATGCCGTCCGCCGTTTTTGGCGGAAAAAACTCAAAACTAATGGGAATGTTATTCATTAAAATACTTTTTTATTTTTTATCTTTGTCAATAATGATTGCGGAAAGAATCCACGAAATCACACTATAAGCAAGCGCGCCGATAATGCCCGCCATTAAAGTTTGCACTTCAAAGCCTTGCAGAAAATGCCCCACCGCCCAAAACAAAATGCCGTTAATCACAAAAATAAACAGGCCAAGCGTGATAATGGTCACTGGCAAGGTAAATATCACCAAAATTGGCTTAATCAGCATATTCGCCAAGCCAATCACCACTGCGGCAACTAACGCAATCATAAAGTTAGACACATGAATACCTGGTACAAAATACGCCACGCCGAGCAAAGCCAGCGCGTTAATAATCCAACCTGCAAGTAATTTCATGTGTCTTCCTCTCTATTTAATAACGATAAGTATCTGGCTTGTAAGGGCCATCTTGCGATACGCCAATATACGCCGCTTGCGTTTCGCTTAAACGCGTTAATTGCGCATTCAGTTTTTTCAATTGTAACACCGCTACTTTTTCATCCAAATGTTTTGGCAACACATATACACCCACTGGGTAATCGGCTTGGCGGGTAAACAACTCAATTTGCGCAATGGTTTGATTGGCGAATGACGAGCTCATTACATATGAAGGATGGCCAGTACCGCAACCTAAGTTCACTAAACGACCTTTTGCCAACAGAATAATTTTTTTACCATTTGGAAAAATCACGTGGTCAACTTGTGGCTTAATCTCGTCCCATTTATATTTTTCAAGGCTTGCAACATCAATTTCGTTATCAAAATGGCCGATGTTACACACAATGGCTTGGTCCTTCATTTTGGCCATATGGTCGTGCGTAATCACGTGATAATTACCTGTCGCCGTTACAAAAATATCAGCATGCTCAGCTGCGTAGTCCATGGTTACCACGCGGTAGCCTTCCATCGCCGCTTGTAGCGCGCAGATTGGGTCAACCTCGGTTACCCAAACTTGAGCAGATAAGGCACGCAAGGCTTGTGCAGAGCCTTTGCCCACATCGCCATAACCAGCAACCACAGCCACTTTACCGGCAATCATTACGTCGGTGGCGCGTTTAATCGCATCCACTAAGCTCTCACGGCAGCCGTAAAGGTTGTCGAATTTAGATTTGGTGACAGAATCATTAACATTAATGGCGGGGAAAGCCAATTTGCCTTCTTTGTGCATTTGATACAAACGGTGCACGCCAGTCGTGGTTTCTTCGGTTACGCCAATAATTTGTGATAAACGCACTGAGTACCAAGTTGGATCAATTTTTAATTTAGCTTTAATCGCATCAAAAAGGCAGATTTCTTCTTCACTGGTAGGCTTAGAAATCACGCTCAAATCTTTTTCAGCCCGCGTACCAAGGTGCAACAGCAATGTGGCATCACCGCCATCATCTAAAATCATATTAGTGTAGCCACCGTCAGCCCACTCAAAAATACGGTGTGTGTAATCCCAATATTCAGTTAATGTTTCGCCTTTAATGGCGAATACTGGCGTGCCGCCAGCTGCAATCGCCGCAGCTGCGTGGTCTTGCGTTGAATAGATATTGCATGATGCCCAACGCACTTCTGCACCTAAATCTTTT
>JANOWA010000013.1:0-2773 GCA_031417675.1 Methylotenera sp. | reverse complement strand
GCGAATAAGCTAATGCGAAAAAATGTCTTCATTTGTTGCTCCGCGATTTGACGGTAATGGTTTGCCGTTTTGATGTTGTGTTATGTTTGTTGTTGCTAGTTAGTGCACGCTTTGAAACTAAAGCTGATGCGCCTGCAATTGGCCCAGAGACTTGTTTAGCCACTGGTTTTGAGGCAGGCTTAGATGATGGTTGTTTAGCGGTTGGCTTTGCTTTTTTAGCCGCCAATCTAGTTGGCCGCTCGTAATGCACTTTTACGCGCTTTAGCAATTGCATGGTTTGGTGTTTTTTATCAAAAATCATGCCAGTGGCGTGAATCACCGTTTTAGGTGCTTGCGTAATGATGACTGGCGCATCGGTTTTGGCGATGTCTTGGTTGGGTAAAACATCTAATTTTTCGGTGGCAATTTGCATTTCACCTTTGCCGTCAAACGCTTGGCGCGTCACTTTTACATTGTCCACCAGCGTCACTAGCTGGCCATTGCTCGACACATAGCCGCGCAAGCCTTCAATGCGCGTGTAAGGTTTATCGACCGTATATTGCGTAAAACGCGGGCGTTGCAGCACTGTGCTGTCATCGTCAGGGTAATGCACCATCTCGGCCGCGGCTAGCACGTAGCGCAGCTTGCCAGTAGTATCGGTTTGTGTGTTAACAAAGTTGTTCATTGTGTAATCTGGGTCATGCCTATTGCTACCATCAATTTTAGGGCCTTGTTGCTCTACAGTTAGATTAATCCAAAACGTGATTACAGCCAGCAAAAGCGCTAGCATGAGTGGAAAAAACAAGGCAGAGCGCGTTAACATAATGTCTGCAAGTTACTTAAAAAAAGGCGCCATCTGAGCGACTCATTCGAAATACGGCGCTAACTGCGCCTCCAACGTGCCTTGCGCTTGCATAATCAGCTCGCACAACTCGCGCACCGCACCACGGCCACCTTCTTTTATCGTCACATAATGTGCGCGGTTTTTTACCGATTCTGGCGCGGCAGGCACGCTCACTGCCAAGCCGCAACGCAGCATCGGCGGCATATCCACTACATCGTCACCCATAAACGCGGTTTCTTCAGCACGCATATTCAGCTTGGTAATTAAATCGTTAAAAGCCACTAATTTGTCATCCACACCTTGATAAAAATGCGCCACGCCCGTGCTTTCAGAGCGTTGTTTGACTACGTTACTGGTACGACCCGTAATAATCGCCATTTCTACGCCGCTGGCTTTAAGCAGCTTCATGCCCAAGCCATCTTGCGTGTTAAAGGTTTTGTATTCTTGGCCGTCGTCGCCTATGGTTAGGCCGCCGTCAGTCATTACGCCATCTACGTCAAAAATCACCAATTTAATATTTTTTGCGCGCGCTAACACATCGTCAGACGTTATTTTTATAAAATCAGCCATTAAACCACTTTCGCTTTCAATAAATCGTGCATATTAAATGCGCCTACCAGCTTACCTGCGTCATCCACCACCAGCAGCGCATTAATTTTTTTTTGTTCCATTAACTCAACCGCCTCAATCGCCAGTTGATTGCTGTGAATCGTATTCGGTTTAAGGTGCATGACCTGTGCGATTTTTGCGCTATTGGTGTAAATGCCTTTGGCAAACATGCGCCGCAAATCGCCGTCGGTAAACACGCCAATGGGCTGCTTAACCGCATTAACAATGGCTGTCAGGCCTAAGCCTTTTTTGGTCATTTCAGTTAGCGCGCTCGATAACAATTCACCATTATTAATGCTTGGAATCGCATGACCTGTGCGCATTACATCTTTCACTCTTGTTAATAAACGCCTACCAATGTTGCCGCCTGGGTGCGAGCGCGCAAAATCTTCGGCCGAAAATTCACGGCAATCCAACACGCAAACGGCTAGCGCATCGCCCAAAGCAAGCGCAGCTGTTGTGCTGGCGGTGGGTGACAAACCTAGCGGGCAAGCTTCTTCAGCAACGGCAGCACTTAAATGCACGTCAGATTCCTTGGCCAACGTGGAATTTGGCGCGCCAGTGATGCTAATGACTTTTGCGCCCAAGCGTTTAATGGTGGGTAAAATATTTAAAAGCTCGTCGCTCTCGCCCGAGTTTGATAGCGCAATCACCACGTCACCTGCGGTAATCATGCCAAGGTCGCCATGGCTGGCCTCGGCAGGGTGCATAAAAAACGCGGGCGTGCCAGTGCTGGCAAAGGTTGCCGCGATTTTTCCGCCAATATGACCCGATTTACCCATACCGCTCACCACAACGCGGCCTTGGCAATGTAAAATAAGCTGCACAGCCGCGTCAAAGCTCGCATCTAGCCTGTTGGCTAATGCTGTAATCTCGCGCGACTCAATGCTCAATACCTTGCGCGCAAGCGTTAATCGGCTTGCGCTAGGCGCGTGCTGTAAATGCGTTTGTAGTAATGAAGGTGACATATGCAATTAGTATAAAAGGGAAATCACTATCAATAAAGTAAAATACACGCGTTTTTGCGTAAAATAGCAAAAGTAGGCACAATTTTTGCCTAAAGCGATAACTGAAGCGGCAACTTTAACAATAACAAGTCAGAAAACTATTTTTTATGTTTGATTCTTTAACCAGTGTTTTGCTCTTACTCACTAGCTCGGTGCTGGCGGTGGCGTTATTTCGCGCGTTAAAGCTGCCCGCCATGCTAGCCTATTTTTTTGTGGGTATGCTATTTGGGCCATTTGGGTTTAACTTTTTGCCCAGCACCGAATCTGGCCGTCAAGTAGCCGAATTTGGCATTGTATTTTTAATGTTTAGCGTGGGGCTGGAGTTTAGCTTGCC
>JANOWA010000012.1:0-2748 GCA_031417675.1 Methylotenera sp. | reverse complement strand
GCTCGCGGCTTTCGCGGTCTAGCTTGTTTATAAACGTGATAATCGGCGTATCGCGCATGCGGCACACGTTTAGCAACTTAATGGTTTGCGCTTCCACGCCATTTACCGCGTCAATCACCATTACCGCCGAATCCACCGCGGTTAATGTGCGATAAGTATCTTCTGAGAAATCATCATGGCCAGGCGTATCGAGCAGGTTAATCATGTGTTCACGATATGGAAACTGCATCACAGATGAGGTGACCGAAATGCCACGTTGCTTTTCCAGCTCCATCCAATCCGATGTGGCATGGCGTGAAGCCTTGCGCCCACGCACTTCGCCCGCTACCTGAATCGCACCACCGAACCACAATAGTTTTTCGGTGAGCGTGGTTTTACCAGCATCGGGGTGAGAAATAATGGCAAAAGTGCGGCGGCGGGAGATTTCAGCTTGCAGAGACATGTTGAGTGCTTGAGTTTGGGAAAGCGTTATTTTACCCGAAATACAGTTTCGATTTGCAGAAGGTTTTGGCTTTTGTCTTATCAGGGTTTAGAGTAAAGTTTGTTCTAACACCTTTGTTAAGCCTTGCGAGCCGTCTAAAAATGGTTCGCGATACTTGTTGCACGCTTGGCATTTTTGCGTATAGAAATGATTGTCTGACATTAACTTTTCAATTGCCTGCACATAGCTTTGCACGTCATCTGGCTGCGCTTCCACAATGGCGTCGGTCAGCACATCTAAGGCATTACTTAAGCGCGATGTAATCACTGGCCGACCTAACAAAATCGCCTCAATCGCCACCATAGGCAAACCTTCACAAAAATCGCTGCGAGTGGGTACAATAACCGCGTGGCCTTGATTGTAAACTGCCAATAAGTCAGGCCGTTTTAACTTGCCATGAATAATCACATGGTTGGTTAAATTGCGTTTAACGCATTCAATTTTCAACTCCTCTTCTGCAGGCCCGCCACCACAAATGTGAAAAATAACCGCTTGCGATTGCAGGTTTTCGGCCATGCTTAATAGATCAAAAACACCTTTATTGCGCTCAATACGGCCAGCAAACACAATATTAAATGGCCTTGCATTGTGTGCTGGCGGCGCAGGTGGGTTTTCGAAGTTTTGACGATAAAATTGCGCACGAAACTGAATGTCTGCACAAGTGGGATTGTCACTTATTTCATTAATTTGACTTCTGATTTCTGGCGAGCAACAAATAGTAGTATCGGCAATATGCTTTAAAAACCAAGCAGTTAGCGCTAAAATAGCTTTGTCTTTGGTGCCAGTTGGTGCAAAACCTTTTGGCCACAAAGTGTTGTGAAACTGCGGAAAAATTTTAATGCCTAGCAGCTTTAGTGGCGCCAGCATAAACCATTGGGTGACGCCAGAGGTGATATGCAGATAGCGCGGGCGATGTTTTAAGCAAACGCCAATGATGCGCAATCCATAAAGGCATTGCGATAAATGATAACCAAGCCCGCCTGCGAATATCTTTTTAGGGATATTTTCTGCAGATAAATTTAAGAAACTATCTTGTTTTTTTTCAGTGAAAGTTGAGATAAATAAAGAATTTAGCTGATTATTCTTAGAAAAATCAAACACTTGGCTGCTAAATGTGCGCGAGGTCTCCGTTAAAACATCTTGTTGATTTTTCCATTTACTAAAAGCCTCAACAATATCGCCAGGGCCTTCAATATAAATGAGGTCAATTTTTTTTGGCATTAGTTTGTTTGCTTTACTTAATAACTTCTTTAAGCTGCTCCAAAATCGCAGGGTTGTCTAAGGTCGAAATATCAGAAGTGATTTCTTCGCCTTTAGCTAGGCTACGAAGCAAACGGCGCATTATCTTGCCGCTGCGGGTTTTGGGTAAGTTGTCGCCGAATCTAATCTCGTCTGGCTTAGCGATTGGGCCAATTTCTTTGCCAACCCAGTTGCGTAAGTTTTCGACAATTTTTTTCGCTTCGTCCCCAGTTGGTCGTGCGCCTTTTAGCACGACATAAGCGACCACGGATTCACCTTTAATATCGTGCGGTTTACCAACAACGGCGGCTTCTGCCACCAATGGGTTTGATACCAGTGCAGATTCAATTTCCATGGTGCCTAGCCTGTGGCCAGATACGTTAAGCACGTCGTCAATCCTGCCCATAATGGTGAAGTTGCCAGTGACGGCGTCGCGCACCGCGCCATCGCCAGCCAAATAAGTGGTGCCGCCTAAATCGGCAGGATAGTAGCTTGAAACATATCTTTCAGCATCGTTGTAAATAGTACGAATCATGCTCGGCCACGGTTTTTTAATCACCAGCAAACCGCCCGTACCCCATGGCACGTCTTTACCCGTTTCATCGACCACATCAATGGCAATGCCAGGGAATGGCAGCGTGCATGAGCCAGGCACTAGTGCTGTAGCGCCTGGCAGCGGCGTAATCACATGGCCGCCCGTTTCAGTTTGCCAAAATGTATCGACAATGGGGCATTTTGCGCCGCCAACATTTTGGTAATACCACATCCACGCTTCGGGGTTAATCGGCTCACCCACACTGCCTAAAATGCGTAAGCTAGATAAATTTGATTGTTTCGGATGTACGCTTGCAGTGGTTTCTGATGCTTTAATGAGCGAGCGAATGGCCGTAGGCGCGGTGTAAAAAATGGTGACTTTATGTTTTTCTATCATCTGCCAAAAGCGGCCAGCATCGGGGTAGGTGGGGATGCCTTCAAAAATAATCTGCGTCGCACCCATTGCCAACGGGCCATAAGCCACATAAGTGTGG
>JANOWA010000011.1:0-9959 GCA_031417675.1 Methylotenera sp. | reverse complement strand
GGTTGCGCGACAACCCGATTGACGTGCTTTGCCTGCAAGAAACCAAGCAAGAAGATAGTAAGTTTGCTTATGATGACCTAAAAGCAGCAGGCTATAACGCGATTCATAACGGCCAAAAAACTTATAACGGCGTGGCGATTTTAAGCAAGCATGCAATGACCGATGTTGAGCATGGTATTGCAGGCTTTGACGACGAACAAAAGCGCGTAATCTCGGCCACAATTAATGAAATCCGCGTCGTTTGTGTGTACATTGTAAATGGCCAAGCGGTGGATTCTGAAAAGTATGCATACAAAATGTGCTGGCTAGAAGCCCTTATTAATTGGCTTGCAGGCGAGTTGCTTAAATATCCAAACCTTGTGTTGTTGGGCGATTACAATATTGCGCCAGAAGACCGTGATTGCCACGACCCTGCTGCATGGATTGGCCAGATTTTGGTTTCGCCAAAAGAGCGCGAAATGTTTACAAAGTTAACCGCGCTTGGGCTGCACGATAGCTTTAGATTATTTGACCAACCCGAAAAAAGCTTTAGTTGGTGGGATTACCGCATGATGGGCTTTAGGCGCAATTTTGGCATGCGCATTGACCATATTTTGGTGAGTGATACGCTAAAAGATAAATGTGGAAGCTGCATGATAGACAAAGCCCCGCGCAAGCTAGAGCGCCCTTCTGACCATACACCTGTCGTTTTAACACTTTTGTAGGAGCGATTTTTAAATCGCGAAGTTTTAACAAATCATTCGTGATTTAAAAATCGCTTCTACCAAAACTTAGCCCTTAATTTTAATGCCCAACTGCTTCAGTTTGCGATACAAATGCGTGCGCTCCAACCCAGAAATCTCGGCTAATTTGCTCATATTACTGTTAATAGTTGCCATGTGATGTTGAAAGTAAAAGCGCTCAAAATCATCGCGCACCTCGCGCAAAGGTAGCGCCAAATCAATTGGCAGCGCTTGCGTTTTTGCAGCCTGTGTTTCTGGGCTGGTGGTAAATTGCTCCAGCACGCGCGTCACATCATTTAAGTTAATTTTCTCGCCCAAACTGCTTAACATCACATTTTCTACCACGGCCTCTAACTGTGCTAAATCCCCTGGCCAGTCGGCATTTCGTAATGCATTTAATGCAGCGATATCAAAACTTTTGTAAGCAGTAGCCGAGGTTTCTACCAGCAAATTCGCCATTGCAGTGGCAAGGTCTGGAATATCTTCGCGGTGATCGTTTAGGGCTGGCACTTTAAGCACGCTGGTAGAAAGTGTTTGCAGCAAAGCGCTATCAAATTGCACTTGCTCTGCCAATTGCGGCAAGCTTAACGAGCTGGCGCACACAACACGCACTTGATATTTATCGGCTTTTGACAGCAACAAGCTTAAGCCTTTTTGCTCGACTTTGTTCAAATCAGATACTTCATTAATAAACAACATACCTTCGCGCGCTTGTTCCAACAACTCAAGTGGTGCGGTGGCAAATTTTTCGTATTCGCTTATGCCCAGCCAAGGGGTGCCAACAGTGTGCAAAAAGCGCGCGCACAGCTCGACACTGCCGCCTTTTTTGCCGATGAGCAGCAAGGTGTTTTTGGTGCGAGAAATTTGCTCTAAACGCTGTTTAAGCTCGTTAATCACCAAGCTCTTGCCAAAACTGGCTAAATTCATCTCGGCTTTTGGGTGTTGCTCGGCGTGCTTTAGCGCGGCTGTTACCGTTTTAAGTAGCTTTTGCAGCGCAATTGGTTTTTCTAAAAAATCAAACGCGCCAATGCGTGTGGCTTCTACCGCCGTATCAATCGTGCCGTGGCCAGACATCATGACCACAGGCATGGTTAGTAGGCCTGCATTGCCCCACTCTTTAAGCAGGCTAATACCATCGCAATCAGGCATCCAAATATCTAACAGCACCATATCTGGCCGCTGCTTCAAGCGGGCATCGCGCGCTGCTTGTGCGTTTTCGGCCAGCGTAATTTGGTGTCCTTCGTCTTGCAAAATATCGCTTAATAATTCGCGAATGCCAATTTCGTCATCTACTACCAAAATATGCCGTGATGCCATGTGTACTTTCCTTTTAAACTGCTGCTTGCTTTTGTTCGTTAAGCTTTTTAGTCTGCTTTTTTGCTGGCGCTTGTTTGCCCGATGTTGGTTCTAACTTGCTCATATTATGTTTATCAATTGGCAGTACAATAGTAATACATGCGCCGCCTGTTGGGTTGTTTTCTATTTTAATCTGCCCATGGTGTTCTTCAATCATTTTTTTTACAATCGCCAAACCCAATCCCGTGCCGTGCGTTTTGGTGGTGACATAGGGCTCAAATGCATGGCTGAGCAAATCGGCAGGGAAACCTTGCCCATTATCTTTCACCATGAGTTTAATGTTGATATCGTTAAATGAGGTTTGCACCAAAATAGTTGGGCTTTGCGTTTGTTTTAACGCATCTTGCGCATTTTGCATTAAGTTATGCAGCACTTGCCGCAGCATGGTGGCATCACCTTTTGTGTCGGGCATATCAGCCGCTAAGCTGTAAGTAATTTTGGCTGGCGAAGTGTCAGTATTTTCGTATAAAGCCGACACATCTTTGATTAATTTGTTGATATTCAATTGGCCTAAATTGGCCGATGGCGCGCGCGCATATTCGCTAAACTCGTTCACCATGGTTTTCATGGCGTTCACTTGGTTCACAATAGTATCGGTCGCGCGTTGCAGCACGTGCGCGTCATCGGCATTAAGCTTGCTACTTAATTTGTGCTGCAAACGCTCGGCCGACAGCTGAATCGGTGTCAGCGGATTTTTAATTTCATGCGCCAATCTGCGCGCAACCTCGCCCCAAGCCGCATCGCGCTGCGCTTGCACCATCGTCGTCACATCATCAAACACCACCACAAAGCCGTTATCGGCCGTATTATTGTTGCTGGGCAAGCGCGTGGCGCGCACCAATAGTAATTGCTTGCCTTGCGGCCGAATTATTTCTATTTGGCGATTGAGCTCAGTTTTTTGCAGTTCGCTGGCTTTAGTCAACTCAAAATGTGTTTGCACTAGGCTGACAAATTCGGCCAAATAAGGTTGATGCTCTGTTATTTTTGTAAATGGCTGATTTTCAAATAACATTAAATTAACACCCAAAATAGTGCTGGCAGTGACGTTATACGTGCGCAGTTCGGCCTTTTCGTTAATCGCCAATACGCCCGATGACAAATGCGCCAAAATGGTCTCTAAGTAACCGCGCGCAGCCTCTACGCGCGCCCTATTACGTTCAGTCGCTTGCGTCGCATCATCAAGTTGGCGCGTCATGCTGTTAAACGATTTCACCAAAATGCCCAGCTCATCTTTGCCGTGCTCGGGCAGCATGGTGCTGTAATCGCCGCTGGCAATCGCGCGCGTGCCTTCTGCCAGCACTGTCAGCGGCTGCGATAAGCGCCGACTTAGTACAAATGCAATCGCTAATGCCGATAGCATCGACAACATCAGCACTAAAGTGAGCGTGAGTTTAAACACATCTTTCAGCGAGTCGCGGCTATACGATAATTCTTGATAATCGCGATAGACATCTTGCACCGCTTCGGCCGTGTTAGAAAGCGATTTTGGTACAGGTTGCAGCAACTGCAAAATGCGCGTTTCGCCCGCTATTTCTTGCACATTAACGGGTGCTAGCACGCGCAAATACAGGCCTTTATTAGGAATTGGCTCAATTTTGCCGTACACGCGGGTTTGCGCTTGGCGCAGCTGCGGAATGCTGGGTAACTCGGGTAAAAAACTAGTGGAATCGCTACTCGACACCGACAAAATACGGCCTTGCAAGCTTAATAATGTCGCATCTTGCACGCCCGATTTCTCACGCAAATCGTTGAGCAAACTATATTGGCTGCGTGTTGGTTGAAAAGCCAATGTGGTCGCCATATTCTCGGCTTTCTCTTCCACATCTTTTAGCATAATATCCAGCGCGCGCTGGCCCAAGCTTAAGCCGCCATCTAAGGCAGATTCTACCTTGACGTTAAACCACGACTCAATAGACCGCGTTAAAAAATTCACGCTGACTAAATACACAATCAAGCCAGGAATAATCGCCATTAACGCAAATGTACCCAGCAAACGTAGCGTGAGGCGGCTACCCATGACACCGCTTTTTATTTTTTTGTAAAGTTGCCACAGTTGAAAGCCAATCAACATAATCAGCGCGCCTGCTAAGCCAATGTTTAGGTACAACAAAATTTTGTAATAATCGCCAGAAATGGCCGTATTAGCGCTTGCCAGCGAGAGTAAATATAGCAGCGCTAAGCCTAAAGCTGCACTCACTAATAAAATATATCTCATTTTTTACGCAAAAAATGCACGATTATTTAAGCACCCTGCCACTGGTTTCTTTCAGCATCCATTCAAACTTTTGCGAGCTTAAATTCCACTTTTCAGAGGCAATGGCATCCACTTGAATCGCTTTTGGCAGCTTAGTTTGATCGAGGCGAATGAGTAAGGCGGCTTTATAAGTATCAGGCTTTTCTAACAGATTTTTATCAACCACTTTCCAATCACTTAACTCCACTAGCTCGTGTATAGCCTCGTTAATCGTTTCAAACGATTGCTGATGCCCGCCGCGATTCACCAAGTATTGGCGGCTTAGGGCGTGATAGCTCAAACTAACACTTTGTGTAGCGGTTACAATTTCATCGTCAAACCAATATTTACGCGGACTGACTATTTGAAACTCAATCAGAAACGTCAGTGGCACACCTTTATTGATTGCCTCTTCTATTTCCTTATCAAAGCCCATGTCCACTTCGGCATTTAAGCCATAGTAATCATCTTGCGCTTGCAACTCAGCACTTTTAATATTGATGCTGCTGGCTGCTGCTAAAGCCAACGAAGACGCCAATATAGTCGCGCAAATTAGCAGCAAGAATAAGCCAGAACCTAAAAAATTATTAAGTCTTTTGCAAAAGCGCATAAAATAAGCCATCGTGATTGGCGTTGGGGATAAGTTGACCATGCTGGTGTTGAATATTTTTATCAAGCTCGTTAGTCAATAAATGTGGTAATTGAGTTGCATCACTATTATTCTGCAAAAAATGGTCTATTTGCTGTTGATTCTCTTCATTAAAAATCGAGCAAGTCACATAGAGTAATTTACCGCCTTTTGCCAATAATTGCCACAAATTCGCTAAAATTGCTGCTTGTTGCGCGCAAAATTTGACAATATCGGTCTCGCGTCGCAGCCATTTAATATCGACGTGGCGCCGTACAATGCCAGATGCAGTGCAAGGCACATCGGCCAAAATGCGGTCAAATAGCTTATCGGTTTTATAAGTGGCCGCATCACCCAACACCAAATTGGCACTTAAACCTAGTCGATTGAGATTACTTTCCACGCGGTTTAGACGGCTGGCATCGTTATCCAGCGCGGTTAATACCACTTTGGTCAGTTCCACAATATGTCCGGTTTTGCCGCCTGGTGCGCAGCAGGCATCAAGCACGCGCGCGCCTTTTTTAAGGTCTAGCAAATGCGCCGCCAACTGCGCGCCGTAATCTTGCACCGATACCACACCATCTACAAAACCAGGCACCTGCTCAACGGGTATTGGTTTAGCCAACATCACTGCTTGACCACCAAGATGTGTCGCCTTAATATCTTGCCGTGCTAAAAACTGACAATATTCTTGCGCATTTGATTGCTGACCATTCACGCGCAAAGTCAGGGGTGGATGCGCATTGCCTGTCGCTAAAATAGCTTGCCAATGTTGTGGATATTGGCTTTTGAGCTTGTTAATCCACCATTGTGGGTAAGAATAAAGCGCGACTTCATGGTTTTTTGGGTCTGCTTTTATTTGTTCAGCCAGCACGTCTTTTTGCCGTAAAAAATTACGCAAAACACCATTCACCAAACCCTTTGCCCAACGCGGTTTGGCATCACCAGCTGCTTTAACGGCTTGATTCACCACCGTAAAATCATCGGCTTTATCATGCAGCAGCTGATAAATCGCCACCAGCAACAGCGCAGTGATATGTGCATTGCTCAATGGTTTTTCGAGCAACTTCTCTAAGTAAGCGTTTACTTCGCCATAAAACCGCAGCGTGCCATAACTTAAATCGGCTGCTGCACCGCGCTGTTGTAGTGTGGCGTTTGGGTAACTGTTTAGCGCGTCTGGCAACGCCAGCGTGAGATTGCGGCCAGCAAGTACATCTGAAACTGCAATAGCAGCGATTTGTTGAGAAATATACAAAGCGGTTCTTTATGATTGGATTAATTGATTTTTAAGGTTGCCTAGATTTTACTTGATAAGCAGCCAATCATGCGTAACTTGTGTTAATGACTTGTACTAAACTTCATCCGTTTCAGTTGATATTTTTCAAGTTCTGGCCAATATGCAAAAAGCCGCAAGTAAAATACTTGCGGCTAATTAAACTTTTAAGGATGTAATAGTATAGTTAACTACTTAGCGACCTGCTTCTCACGCATTTCATCCAAGGTTTTACAATCAATACACAGCGTAGCGGTTGGGCGCGCTTCTAGGCGTTTTAGGCCGATTTCTACGCCGCAGCCTTCGCAATAACCGTATTCATTTCCGTCAATATTACGTAATGTTTCATCAATTTTTTTGATGAGTTTGCGTTCGCGGTCACGGTTACGCAACTCTAGCGTCATGTCAGATTCTTGGCTGGCGCGGTCGTTGGGGTCGGCGAACATAGTGACTTCATCTTGCATGGTATGCACGGTGCGGTCAATATCGTGGCTTAGCTCAGATTTCCAGCCATTTAATATGCCGCGAAAATGCTTGAGCTGGTTTTTGTTCATGTACTCTTCATCAGGTTTTGGCTGATAAGGGGTAAATGCTTTGGTGAGGGTTTCTGCCATAGTTTTAATTTGTGGAGTTTAATCCAACAGGTCTTTCCAAAAAAACACTAAACTGCGTTTAAAAAAGGTTAAATATCTAGTTATTATTTTTTAATCGCGGGAGTTTACACCGAATATTAAAACTATGCAAAAGCTTATTTTTTCTCTTTTAATTCAAGGGCTAACAAGGTGTTTTCCATTAGCGTGGCTACGGTCATTGGCCCTACGCCGCCTGGTACTGGCGTAATGTAACTAGCGCGTGCTTTTGCGGCATTAAAATCCACATCACCGCAAATACTGCCGTCATTCAAGCGGTTAATACCAATATCTACCACAATTGCGCCTTGCTTAATCCAATCACCTTGAATAAGGCCTGGCTTGCCTGCTGCGGCTACAATTAAATCTGCACTTTTTACTTTAGCCGCTAAATCTTTAGTGTGACGATGACAGCTGGTAATAGTGCAGCCAGCCAATAACAATTCTAGCGCCATGGGGCGACCAACATGGTTAGAAACGCCGATAATCACCGCATCTAAACCCATTAAATCAATGTTGACTGCTTGCAGCAATTTAATGACACCATAAGGCGTACATGAGCGCAGCGTGGGCTGGCGCACAGCCAAACGGCCGATGTTGTAAGGGTGAAAACCATCGACATCTTTATCAACACTAATGCGTTCAATGAGTTGTTCTTCGGATATTTGTGGCGGCAGCGGCGATTGCACCAAAATGCCGTCAACTGTGGAATCATTGTTAAGGCGATCAATTAAACTAAATAAATCGGCTTCACTGGTGCTGGCAGGCAAATCATGCGCTATCGATTTTATGCCCACTTTTTCGCAGGCTTTACGCTTGTTACGCACGTAAATGGCCGATGCAGGATCTGCGCCCACTAGCACCACAGCTAAGCATGGCGCGCGTTTGCCAGCTGCAATACGCGTATCAATTTTGGTTTTGATAATCCCCAATAAATGTTCTGCAATGGCTTTGCCATCTATTATTTGTGCTGACATGCGTGAATTCAAACTTTAATTTGAAATAAAGCGCGATTTTAGCATATTAGAATTGACCAAATGCCTTGTTTGCAGTATATTTCTGCCTCTTCGGCGTGTAGCGTAGCCTGGTAGCGCGCCTGCTTTGGGAGCAGGATGTCGGGAGTTCGAATCTCTCCACGCCGACCAGTATTTTTTGGTCTAGTAAATTTAAGTTTCAAACGTGTAACTCATCTGCCCGTAGCTCAACCGGATAGAGCACCAGCCTTCTAAGCTGGGGGTTACAGGTTCGATTCCTGTCGGGCAGACCAATGCTTTTCAATGGTGGTTGTAGCTCAGTTGGTAGAGCCCCGGATTGTGATTCCGGTTGTCGTGGGTTCGAGCCCCATCATCCACCCCATCTTTCTGTTCAGCTTCTCATTGATAGCTCGGCCTATAACGGTTATAGTATCTTTATAATAAAACTAACAATGGTTTTAAAATTATAAGGATAAATCATGGCAGAGCAAAAGCCGGTGCTTATCATTATCGATGATGACCCGCTGATTACCGATACCTTGCATTTTGTACTGAGCAAACACTTTGAAGTGTGCGTGGCTGATTCGCGTGCGCAAGCTAAAAGTTTGCTGCGCCAATTAGACGAGCCGCCGTCGCTCGCCTTGGTTGATTTAGGCTTGCCGCCCATGCAACATAAGCCTGACGAGGGCTTTAAGATGATTGGCGAGTTGCTGGCGCACTCGCCCAGCATGAAAATTCACGTGCTTTCTGGCCAAAGTGACGATGTGAACGTAAAGCATGCGCTGGCCTTAGGCGCGCTTGATTTTATCCCCAAACCTTGCGATGTAGATAAGCTAAAAGAGCTGCTTTTAAACTCGTTAAAAGTACAAAGCGTAGAGCTTAGCGAGACACTAACCAAGCCAGAAGAAGACAAAAATGGCGGCATGATAGGTGAAAGTTTACCTATGCAAACGCTAATTACACAGATTCGCCAATTTGCCGATTCGCCTTTTCCCGTGTTAATTGAGGGCGAATCGGGCAGCGGTAAAGAGCGCGTTGCGGCCAATTTTCATCGCTTTAGCAAACGCACAAAGCAGCCTTATTTATCCATTAATTGCGCGGCTATTTCGCCGATGTTGGCTGAATCTATTTTGTTTGGTCACGCCAAAGGCGCGTTTACAGGTGCTAATACGGCCAATGCGGGCTATTTTGAAGATGTGAATGAAGGCACGCTATTTTTGGATGAAATTGGCGAATTACCGCTCGAAATGCAGGCCAAATTATTGCGCGTGCTAGAAAATGGTGAATATACCCGCGTGGGTGAAACACAAGTGCGTAAAAGTAAAGCGCGGGTGGTGGCGGCAACCAATCGCGATTTACGCGCCGAAGTGCGCGCGGGCAATTTCCGCTCTGATTTATATCATCGCCTAGGCGTTTTTGCCGTTAAAGTGCCGCCACTACGCGATTTAGCCGAAGATAGCCTGATTTTACTCGAGCATTTCAATACTTTTTATGCGCGCGAAACAGAACAGCAATCGTTTAAATTGGATGATAGAGCCAGATCGCGCTGGTTAAGCTATCACTTTCCTGGCAATGTGCGCGAACTGCGCAATATTATTATTCGCTTAATCGCCAAATACGCTGGCCAAACCGTGAACGAAGTACAGCTTTCGGCCGAACTCGATTTATCCCGTCAAAACGAGAGTGAGGGCGGCGCCATCAGTAATAATGGTGATTTATCCAGCTACGCGCTGCAACATTTACAAAACGAGGCTAATGTAAGCTTAGATCAAGTATTAAAATCGTGGGAAAAAGCCTACGTGGATGCCGCCATGCGCATTACGCACGGCAATTTAAGCCAAGCGGCGAAAATGCTCGGCATTAATCGCACCACGCTGTATAGCCGCATTCAGTTGCAAGAAGAAATTAAATAAACCTCAATGTATTATTCTCATTTTGGGCTAAAAGAACCGCCCTTTAAAATCACGCCCAATACCGAGATTTTTTACACGGGCGGCAATCGCGGCGCGGTGCTGCAAGCCTTAATCTACGCCATTGGCAGTGGCGAGGGCATTGTAAAAGTGGTGGGTGAAGTGGGCAGCGGCAAAACCATGTTGTGCCGCATGCTGCAAACCATGTTGCCAGAGAATGTTGAGCGCATTTAC
>JANOWA010000010.1:0-2900 GCA_031417675.1 Methylotenera sp. | reverse complement strand
GTCACCTCAATTATTAACCCGTCATTCTGAGCGCAGCGAATAATCCAGTAGTTTATCAGCCAGTTCTGGATTCTTCGATGCGCTCAGAATGACGGTGGTGGTTTGCTGCTCACTTCGTTACTCCTTCCCCCTGCATGGGGGAGGAATATTTTGCGTTAAACCAGCGTCAGCCAATGCGCATGTTTGGCCGATTTACCTTTAACCACATCAAAATACAGCGCTTGTAATTTCTCAGTAATTGGGCCGCGCGTGCCACTGCCAATATTGCGGTTATCCAACTCGCGAATCGGCGTGACTTCAGCCGCTGTGCCCGTAAAAAAGGCTTCGTCGGCGGTATAAACTTCATCGCGGGTGATGCGTTTTTCGATGACTTCATAACCTAATTCTTTAGCTAATTGCACAATCGTATCACGCGTAATGCCTTCTAACGCGCTAGTTAAATCGGGCGTAATCAGTTTGCCTTTACGCACAATAAAAATGTTTTCGCCCGAGCCTTCGGCCACAAACCCATCTACATCTAGCAGCAAGGCTTCATCGTAGCCATCTTGCGCGGCCTCTTGGTGCGCTAAAATACTGTTCATATAATTGCCGTTGGCTTTGGCTTTGCACATGGTAATGTTAACGTGGTGGCGTGAAAATGACGATGTTTTGACGCGAATGCCATGGGTTAATGCTTCGTCGCCCATATAGGCGCCCCAGCTCCAAGCGGCTGCAATTACGTGCGTACTTAGCGTTTTTGCGGCGATACCCATTGCCTCTGCGCCATAAAATGCCATGGGGCGGATGTATGCGCTTTCTAGCTTGTTTTCGCGTACAGCGGCACGCATGGCATCAGAAATTTCTTGTTTGCTAAACGGCATTTTCATTTGCAAAATGTGCGCGCTGTTAAATAAGCGATCGGTATGGTCTTGCAAGCGGAAAATCGCCGCGCCGTTGTCTGTTTTATAAGCACGCACGCCCTCAAATACGCCCATGCCGTAATGTAGTGTGTGGGTGAGTACGTGCGTGGTCGCATCGCGCCAGTTGACCAGTTTGCCGTCGTACCAAATTACGCCGTCGCGGTCTGCCATTGAGCTTGGAATTGCCATTTTTCTAATGCCTTTTTAAACTAATTTACAAAAATTGTACGCAGGCAATATTGTAAACCAAGAGCGTAATTGTTTGCTTATGTTAAAATCAAATCCTTGTTAATAAAGGGTATTTGTCATGAAAAAACTGTGTGTTTTAGCCTTATTTTTGTTGCTTGCCGCCTGCAACCCTGAAAAAGCCGCTAATAAAACGACAGACGTATTTAATGCGACCGATATAACGGGCGCTGAGTTCGCCAAAGCGCTTAGTTTGACTGACCACACAGGCAAGCAGCGTAGTTTGAGTGATTTTAAAGGCAAAGTCGTCGCGCTATTTTTTGGCTACACGCATTGCCCAGACGTGTGTCCAACCACCATGTTTGATTTAAAAAATGCCATGAAATTGCTGGGCGATAAATCCAATCAAGTGCAAGTGTTGTTTGTAACGGTTGACCCGCAGCGCGATACACAAGCAGTAATGGCGCAGTTTGTGCCTGCGTTTGATGCGCGTTTTATTGGCCTGCGCGGCAGCTTGCAAGAGACCGCAGAAACGCTTGGTAACTTTAAAGTGTTCTATTCAAAAGTGGAAGGCAAGGGAAAAGATGATTATACAGTTGACCACAGCGCGGGCATCTATGTGTTTGATAAAACAGGAAAAGTGCGGCTATATATAAATTACGGCGCAAAAGCGGCAGATATGGCGAGTGATTTCAGTAAGCTGATGTAGGTTAAATTAACAACATAAAGGGAGCATTTGCTCCCTTTATGTTTATGCGGATGGCGCGCCGTATTGATTATCGCCTGCGTCGCCTAGCTGTACATTCAAGTAAATGAGATATATCCAACCTAAAATTGGAATAAGCCATAATAACTGTAACCAACCACTTTTATTGATGTCGTGCAATCTGCGCGAGCCAACTGCGAGTGACGGCAACATGGTGGCAAGTGAAAATGCCCATGAAGCTGGGCTACTAATAAATTCAAGTAATATAGAACCTACTAAACCAAATAACGCAAACCACCAATATTCTGGACGCTTAGCACGACCATTAAAATCTGCATACTTAGCAAAACATGCTTTTATTGCGTCCTGAAAATTCATTTTTAACTCCCTTATGGTTATGGTGAATAAAATACTAACATGCGCCGTGTTTAATGCAAATGACATGCTGTTTACCTACAGCCGATGCAATTGTGGCGATAGCGCTTTTAGCTCTTTTTCGGCCATTTTGTAATCGGGGAATAGCTGCTCAACCACCGCCCAAAATTTAGCCGAGTGATTCATTTGCTTTAAATGCGCCAGCTCGTGGCAAATCACATAATTAATAATGTGCGGCGGTGCTTGTAGCAAGCGCCAATTCAGCCGCACTTCGCCGCGGCTATTGCAACTACCCCAGCGCGATTGCGCGTTAGATAGCGTAAGCGGCGGCGTTGGTACGCTTAATTTTGCGGCCAAAATTTCTAGCCTGCGATTAAAATCAAGCGCGGCTTGGTTTTTATACCACTTAACCACTTTGCGGCTGATAAGCGCATGGTTATTGGGTGTTGGCGTTGCAATGCTTAATATGTTTGCTGCAAATGCTAGCGTTTTATTGGTTTGGCTAGGCACAATATTCAGCTGAATATCTTGCCCTAAATACAGTAAATGTTCGCCATCAATCCACTCAATTTTTTCAACTTGGGTTGCGGCGCGGTGTTCCAGTAAGTAGGGAATGGTTTCGCCATTTGAGAGCGTAAGTACCTGATTCGCCATGTTAAGTTGGGTGAACCTGTGTGGGATGGTCCAGCGTCAATATTTCGGCTTCAATCCAGTTTTCTACCAGTTTATTTAGC
>JANOWA010000009.1:0-5703 GCA_031417675.1 Methylotenera sp. | reverse complement strand
TCAAACTGGCCAGGGCTGCGCATGGCACTGGCAGGAATTGCGCCGTGATGCGCACTAACAAAATCCATTAGGCCGAAATCGAGTACTTGTACCCACAGCAATTTGGCAATGTCGTGCACTTGATTCAGCGCGCCGTGCGTTTCGATTAAAATATGCACAGGAATTACTTTTTCAATGCCATTAAACGTTGCGGTTTTTTGAATGTAGGCAATCATTTCGCGGGCTTGAGCAATATCAGTACATTTTGGAATCGTGATATAACTTAATAACTTACCTGCGCCAGCCACCAAAATATCAATATCTAATCTCCAAGCGGGGTGCGTGTAATCGTGAATGCGCGCGCCAGCCATTTTGTGCACATTAGCTTCGCTATTGAGCACGCGTACAATCATCTCGGCGTGTTCGCGCTCTTGGCCGCTAGCTGCGCCATCTTCGCAATCACAAGTAATATCAAACACCGCCCCAATACTGTCTTGCAGGGCCAGTGCTTTTAGAATTAATTTTTCGCTACCCGCAAAATGTTCGCAAGCGGGGATGAGCGGAAAGGGTTTTTCACCACCGAAGAGTGCGTCATTTGGATGCGTTTTATTGGCAATCATCTTTATTTATTCTCTCTGCGTGGCATGGCCACCGTGTAATCAAGGTCTAGCACTACATTTTCGTGTTATTTGCCGTTGGGTTTAATGTCGGTTAAGTCGCTAGGCAGCCTATTTTTGATGCCTATCATACGCAATCTCAACGCACCAATATCCGTGCGGCGCGGTAATTCCCAAGCATCAATGACTTCAGTGGCAGTATAAATCGTGTCGTTCGCAAAGCTAGGATTGGCGTGCGTTCCCGCGTTAATCGCCAAAATAGAAAGCGCGTTTTCTAGGCCTTCAAAACTTAAGCTACGACATAAAGATATCACCACACCGCCGTAAACTAGGCGCTGACCAAAGCTAGAATCTTTCATCATATGCTCATCAAAATGCAAACGTGCATTGTTTTGGTAAAGCCTGGTAGCTAGCGAATGCTCGGCGGGGTTTATCGTCATACCCGCAGCATGATTGATGCGTTCGCCAGCTTGGTAATCTTCCCAAAAATATTGGCCACCCGTGGCACTTGCATGAAAATATTTTGCCGATGTATAAGGTGAAAGCTGCAATTTATCGACTGGCACAAAAGCCTGCAATGTTGGAATAACCGTAGCGGGTGCTGGCGCGGTGAGATTTTTTTTGTGCAACATCACCCAACGTACCCAACTCATCACAGGTAAGTTATTTTGATTGACGGCTGTGGAACGCACCCAAACTACGCCGCTATTACCATTAGAATTTTGTTTTAAACCAATGACTTGGCTGCTAGTTGAAAGTGTGTCTCCAACAAATACTGGTTGTATAAATCGTGCCTCGGCATAGCCCAAATTGGCGATTGCATTCACTGAAATATCGGGTACGGTTTTGCCAAACGCAATGTGAAAGGCCAATAAATTATCCACTGGTGTAGTTTTATAGCCAAGTGATTGCGCAAATGGCTCGCTGCAATGTAGTGGATTGCGGCTGCCATAAAGCCCAATATAAAGCGCGCAATCGCCTGCGGTAATTGTGCGTGGGGTGGCGTGTTGAATCACTTCATTAAGTTTGAAGTCTTCAAAAAAACGGCCAGCGCTTATTTTTTTAGAAATAGCTTTATTAGAGATAGTCATTAAACGTACTCTTCTTCTAATTCTGCAATCATGTCATGCAGTTTTAATAAGCGTTCGGCGGCTTTAATATGGTGATGTTCTACTAATTTATCTTTTACTACAACCGTGCCAAGACCCGCATCGTTGGCCGCTTGCAGAGCAGCGATAATTTCACGCGCATGCGAAACCTCGGATGATTTTGGTGTGTAAGCATCGTTGCTGTAGGCAATTTGTGCTGGCGAAACCAGCGTTTTGCCGTCAAATCCTAAATCACGGCCAATGCGACAGGCGTATTCAAATGAATGCATGTTTTTAAAGTCGCTGGTAATACCATCTACCACGCAGCGGCCATAAGCGCGCGCGGCCAAAATCACCATGGATAATGCGGTTAATATGGCACTTTGCTCATGCGTGACGCGGGCGTGTAATTGTGAGGTTAAGTCTGAGGTCGCCATCATGATGCACACAATACGATCAGAAGCGGCGGCGATTTCTTTGGCATTAAGCACTGCAATTGGGCTTTCTATCATCACCATAATCGGCATGTGGCTGCCACCCGCGGTGTCTAGCAACTTAAGCGCGGTGTGCACATGCTCTGCCGATTCAATATTAGGGAACAAAACAGCGTCTGCGCCAATATTGGCAACCGCTTTGATGTCATCTGCGCCCCAAATAGAGTCCAGATTATTCACCCGCACAATCACCTCGCGCGCGCCATAGCCACCTTGTTTTACAGCGGCGACTACGTTGTTACGCGATTCGATTTTGCTGGCCACTAAAATTGGGTCGCCTAAATCTAAAATCACCGCGTCCGCTGGCAGCGTACGGGCGCGTTCTAAATAATACTGGTTGCAACCAGGCACGTAAAGGGCGGAGCGGCGAGGGCGAAAGCAATGTTCCATCGTATTTTTCTACAATATGGTTTTTATAATAGGTGAACTAATTATATAGCGTGGTTTCATATCGTGCAACAAATATCTTATGTCTTATATAAGATATAAAATACTAGACTATTTTTTTTGAATATGTTCTAATTAGTTTAATTGTATTTAATGTTAAAAGTGTTTTTACTATGATGATGGACAAAGCCTACAATTCACCCAGTTATCGGCCGCTTTATGACCAAATTAAGGTGTTGCTCACGCAAAGGTTGATTAGCGGCGAATGGCGTCCTGGTGATATGATTCCCAGCGAGATTGATTTGGCTATGCGTTATAAAGTGAGCCAAGGTACAGTACGTAAAGCTATTGATAGCCTAGCGGGCGAGAATATTTTAATTCGTCGCCAAGGCAAAGGCACCTTTGTTGCCACACATAATGAAGAGGGTATTAAGCTGCGCTTTTTACGTTTAACAGCCGCCAGTGGCCAAAAAGAATCGCTGCAAAATGAGTTAATTAGCTGCACCAAAACTAAAGCAGATGCCAAAATGGCGGCGGTGCTAGAAATTAAAGCAGGCGCTGCATTAATAGAAGTTAAGCGTTTATTAACCTTCTCTGGCCGCCCGTTAATTTATGATCACATTGCTATACCTGCTGCGCCATTTAAAGGCTTAAGCGCCACGCGCATAGAGGAAAATCAAGGTTCCATGTATAGCATGTATGAGACAGAATACGGCATTCGCATGATTCGTGCAGAAGAGCGTTTAACTGCTGTTGCGGCCGATGCTGAAGTTGCCGAGGCATTAAATTTAAAGCTCGGCGCGCCCTTGTTAAGTATTGAGCGCGTTTCTTATACTTATGGCGACAAACCAATGGAATACAGGCTTGGGCTTTGCTTAACCGATGATCATCACTACATGTCCGAACTAGAATAATGGCGATGAGGGCTTCTGAAAATGAATTTTCGCGGCGTTGGACGTCGATTGCCGTACTAATCGTACTGTCTGCGCTAGTCCGCCTTGCCAAAATCAATTTTGAAAAGCCCTTAATGCAGGGCTAATAGATTAAATGCTAAAACCAAGTATAAAAATAATCACAAAAAACAAGTACTAAAAACTTTGTTAGGATAAAAATGGATGACCTAAAAAAACGTGCGCTGGATTATCACCAATTTCCAAAACCTGGCAAATTGAGTGTCGATTCGTCTAAGCCTTGCTCCACGCAAGATGATTTATCGCTAGCCTACACGCCTGGTGTGGCTGAACCCGTGCGTGAGATTCATGCCGACCCTGCCAACGCTTATAAATATACCAATAAAGGTAACTTGGTTGCCGTAATTACCGATGGAACGGCTGTTTTAGGTTTGGGTAATATGGGCGCGTTGGCCAGCAAGCCTGTAATGGAAGGCAAAGCGGTACTATTTAAACGCTTTGCAGGCATTGATGTGTTTGATATTGAAATTAACGCCAGCTCACCTGATGAATTTATTCAGACGGTGGTGAATATTGCGCAAACTTTTGGCGGCATTAATTTAGAAGATATTGCAGCGCCGCATTGTTTTTATATCGAAAATGAGCTTAAAAAACGCCTTGATATTCCCGTTTTTCATGACGATCAACACGGCACCGCGGTCATCGTGGCAGCCGCATTATTAAACGCTTTGGAGCTACAAGGCAAAAAGCTGCCAAGTGCAAAAATCGTATTTTTAGGCGCAGGTGCGGCGGGCTGTTCGTGTGCTAAGTTGTTGAAATTAATGGGCGCAACCAACATCACCATGGTGGATAGAACAGGCGTTCTAGATACTAATCGTGCCGATTTACATGACAACAATCGAGAGCTTGCAGTGACGCCAAGCAATGCAAAACAACTCGCTGATGTAATGCCAAACGCCGATGTGTTTATTGGCGTGTCAGCCAAAAATGCGCTGGACGCCTCACTAATAAAATGCATGGCAGCAAACCCGATTATTTTCGCCTTGGCGAACCCAGACCCAGAAGTGTTGCCCAGCGTGGCACATGCGGTTCGTGACGATATTTTAATGGCGACAGGCCGTAGTGATTTCCCCAATCAGGTCAATAATGCGCTGTGTTTTCCGTATTTGTTCCGCGGTGCGCTAGATGCAAAAGCCACGCAAATTACCGAAAAAATGAAAATCGCGGCGGCAATGGCGTTAAGCGAATTGGCGCGCGAGCCAGTACCTGCCGAGGTGCTAGCTGCTTACAATTTGACCGAGCTAAAATTTGGCAAAGAATATATTATTCCTAAGCCTTTTGATAAACGGCTATTGGCGCGGGTTTCGGGCGCGGTGGCCAAAGCGGCTAAAAAAGCTTAAATAAAAGAACATCTCAACCCCACATCCGTCATTCCCGCGTAAGCGGGAATGACGGATAAGGAAGATGTAAAGAAATGAATATGCAAAAAATCAGCTCAAATGATAAAAATAAGCACCGGCCTAAAAACCTAAACTTATTCACCATTCGCTTGCCAATAAATGCGGTGGTGTCTATTTTACATCGCGCGTCTGGTATGGCGTTATTTTTAGCATTACCTTTGGTTTTATTGGCTTTTAGCGCGTCGGTGAAGTCACCCAGCAACTATTTTTTACTCACACACCTGCTAAATACTTGGTACTTAAAATTAATACTGGTTGGCCTTTCATGGGCATTTTTTCATCACTTTTTTGCAGGTATTCGCCATTTGTTGCAAGATATTCATTGGATGACATCACTTAATAATGCGCGACTATCTAGCCGTATTTTATTGTGGCTGGTGGGCATTGCAACTGTCATTTTTGCAGCGGTTATTTGGATATAATTTTCAATTTTAGGGTATGTTTAAGTATGTTAATTCAGCTACTCACCAAACAGTATCCAGGTATGCGGCTTTGGCTATCACAACGCCTAACTGCGCTAGTGATGGCAGTTTATATTGTGCTGCTGGTCATCTTGTTATTAATTATGCAGCCTTTTGGACATGTCACTTGGCAAGAAAATTACGCCGCTTGGGTTGAGTTTGTATCGCCAGTTTGGTTTAAGTTGGCAACTTTAGTATTTTTTATGTGCCTATTTATACACGCATGGCTGGGCGTAGCGGATGTATTACAGGATTATGTGTTTAACAAAAAGCTACGTGCCACTATGCAAATAGGTGTAGATGCGT
>JANOWA010000008.1:0-1517 GCA_031417675.1 Methylotenera sp. | reverse complement strand
TAAGCAATCTGTCAAAATTGCGCAAGATGCTGGCACCTTGGGTACTTTGTTGCACAAGCTGTTCCAACGCACGTTCGAGGTCGCAAAAGAAGTGCGCACCAATACCGATATTGGCGGCAGCAGCATTAGCATGGCGGCCGCTGCGGTAAAATTAGCGCAACGTATTTTTGGCGATATTACACAACAAAAAGTGTTGTTTATCGGCGCGGGCGAGATGATAGAGCTATGTGCAGACCATTTTGCCGCGCAACGCCCAAAAAGCATGACGGTGGCGAATCGCACCTTAGAGCGTGGCAATAATCTAGCCGAAAAAATCGGTGGTAGCGCCATTTTGCTGCAAGATTTAGCCACGCACTTTGCCAATTTTGACATTGTGATTACCAGCACCGCCAGCCAATTGCCGATTGTGGGCTTGGGCATGGTAGAGCGCGCCGTTAAAGCGCGTAAACATCGCCCCATGTTTATGGTCGATTTGGCCGTGCCGCGTGATATAGAGCCAGAAGTAGCGCAGCTTGATGACGTGTTTTTATACACGGTGGATGACTTGGCACTTGTGGTGAACGACGGCATGGAAAATCGCCAAGCCGCCGCGCTGGACGCAGAATTAATAGTCGATTCGCGCGTAGAAACTTTTATGCAATGGCTAAAAAAACGCGATGCGGTGCCGACGATTAAAGCGCTGCGTAATCAGCTTGATGTCACGCGCCAAACTGAGCTGGAAAAAGCGCTCAAATTAATTCAAAAAGGTGAATCGCCCGAAAAGGTGCTAGAAGCCTTAAGCAATGCGCTTACCAATAAGTTTTTACACGCACCAAGCCACGCGCTGAACCTTGCCCACGGCGACGAACACACTAAGCTAGAAAATATCCTCAAGCAGATTTACCAAATTAAAAACTAGATCAGCTTAAAAACTAGCGCTAAAAGCCAGGCTTTTTAGCCCCTCGCCCTATGGGAGAGGGGTTGGGGTGAGGGTAATCCATTCTTTAGCCCATGTATTCATTGCACTTTTATTAATTGCACTTTCACATAAAATATACCATAATGGTTTCTTTATGGTTTAAAAGGCTTATCATGGCAACTTCCATCACGCTAAAAAACATTCCAGATCACGTCTATAACAGCCTGCGTGCGGCAGCCGATGCGCATCATCGCAGCCTTAATGGCGAGATTATTGCTTGTTTAGAGCAAAGTTTGTTCCCCACAAAAAATAATGCGCAAGAACACTTAGCAAAAGCGCGTGAAATAAGGCGCGCCCTCGCACCTCTAACCTTTAGCGCAGATGATATCGCTGACGCGATTAAACAAGGTAGAGAATAGCGGCCGATTATTATGATTGTTGTTGATACCAACGTAATAGCTGCGCTTTATCTGCCCAGTGACAATTCTATTTTTGCCGAAGCCTTATTAGCGCGAGATGCTGATTGGGCTGTGCCTATGTTGTGGCGTAGCGAAATGCGAAATACGCTTACAAAGTATTTGCGTGCAGGCTTAATGAGTTTAGAACAGATTTACCAAAT
>JANOWA010000007.1:0-2558 GCA_031417675.1 Methylotenera sp. | reverse complement strand
CTTGGCCGCCGTGCCTTTAAAGTCATAGCGATTGGTGATTTGTTTATCTGTAGTGTCAATGGCGTTTTTAAGCGCCACTTTATCGACTTCTGAGCTTATATCAAAACTTGGCATAAAAATCCTTAAAATCCATTTAACCGCCGATGAACGCGGATGCACGCCGATAAAAACAGATAAAAACCAATCAAACAATTACTGGTTTACAAAAAAATACGATCTTGAGTTTATCGGCGTTAATCTGCGTTTATCGGCGGTTAATAAAAATCACTCAAAATGACAAACATAGTCCAACATTTCAGTCACTTCTATATCAAAACTTGAGTTACCTGGCACTGTAAACTTCTCACCCGCACTGTAAGTTTTCCAGTTTTCTTCGCCCTTTAAACGCACTTTGCAGCTGCCTAAGTTAACTTCCATCAACTCTGGCGCTTGCGTATTAAACGTCAAACTGCTCGGGAAAATCACGCCAATGGTGCTGCGCGTGCCGTTTGGCAGCAATACCGTGTGGCTGACGCATTTTCCATCAAAATACACATTGGCTTTTTTCTTTACGCTTACATTATCAAATTGTGCCATTTTTCTTCCTCAAATTTATAGTAAGTATTTATTTTAATAAATATTTTAATTAAAAAAATCAATCATTTAACTACATTGCTGCAACGATTTGGTCACCCATTTCAGAACAACTGACTTTTTTAGTGCCTGTTTCAAAAATGTCGCCCGTTCGATAACCCGCTGCTAACACTTTTTTCACTGCATTTTCAATGCGTTGCGCGGCGGCTTCGTTATCAAATGTATAGCGCAACATCATAGCGGTTGAAAGTATAGTCGCAATCGGATTCGCCAAGTTTTTACCCGCAATATCAGGCGCAGAGCCGTGCGAAGGCTCGTACAAGCCTTTTTTGGTTTCGTTTAAGCTTGCTGATGCCAGCATACCAATTGAGCCTGTTAGCATGCTTGCTTCATCACTTAAAATATCGCCAAAAATATTGCCTGTTACCATCACATCAAACTGTTTTGGGTTGCGAATCAATTGCATCGCCGCGTTATCCACATACATGTGCGTTAACTCTACTTCAGGGTATTCCTTGGCGACGTCAATCACGATTTCTTTCCAAAACTCAGTCGTTTCTAGCACGTTAGCTTTATCCACAGAGCATAATTTTTTTGCCTTTTCATGGCAATATCAAACGCCACGTGAGCGATTCTGCGCACTTCAGATTCTTTATAAATCATAGTGTTAAAGCCTTCACGCTCGCCACTTTCACCCACGCGAATGCCGCGCGGCTGGCCAAAATACACATCGCCAGTCAGTTCACGTACAATCATTATATCTAAGCCAGAAACCACTTCTGGCTTGAGTGTAGAGGCATTCGCTAACTCAGGATACAGCACCGCTGGGCGCAAATTAGCGAACAAACCTAAATCTTTGCGAATAGCCAATAAACCTCTTTCAGGCCGCATTGGGCGCTCTAAATTATCATACTGCGGGCCGCCAACAGCGCCTAGCAATACTGCGTCTGCAGCACGACAAATTTTTTGCGTGAACTCAGGGTATGGGTGACCATATTCATCATAGGCTTGGCCGCCCAACGGCGCGTGCGTAAACTCAAATGGCATGCCCTCAGCTTTTAACACCTCTAACACGCGCAATGCTTGCACCATAATTTCTTTACCTATGCCATCACCAGCAAGTACTGCGATTTTCATTCAATTTTCCTTAAAATTTTATAAATCCAAACTTTTTCACTCCCCTCTCCCCTTGTGGGAGAGGGCTAGGGAGAGGGGTTGAATCTTTCAACTCGCCACCCTCTCCCCAACCCTCCCCCATCAAGGGGGAGGGAGTATAGTTTATGTAAATAACCAAGGTTGTTTGGCTTGATGTCCTACTTCAAATTTTTTGATTTCATCCGCATGCATCAGCGTTAAGCCAATTTCATCTAAACCATTCAGCAAGTTATGTTTGGAGGTTGGATGAATGTCAAAACCAAACGACTCGCCCGATGGCAAAGTCACGGTTTGTGAAAGCAAATCGACGCTTAAACTGTAGCCCACATTCGCTTCGCATTCTTTAAACAGTTTATCCACCATGGCGTGGCTGGCCACAATCGGCAACATGCCATTTTTGTAGCAATTGTTAAAGAAAATATCGGCGTAACTTGGCGCTATAATTACGCGAAAGCCGAAATCTTCAATTGCCCACGGTGCGTGTTCGCGGCTGCTACCACAACCAAAATTCTCTCGCGCAAGCATGATTTGTGCGCCTTTATAACGTGGCTGGTTTAGCACAAAGTCTTGGTTTAATGGACGATTGGTACAATCCATACCTGGCTCGCCGTGGTTGGTATAACGCCATTCGTCAAACAAATAAGGGCCAAAGCCGCTACGCTTGATGCTTTTTAGAAATTGTTTTGGAATAATTGCGTCAGTATCAATATTGGCACGGTCAATTGGTGCAGCTAAGCCTGTTAATTGGGTAAATGCTTTCATAAGTTTTTAATCCTAAAGTCTTCTGCCTTAATTAAATACTGCGCACGTCAACAAAATGGCCTGCTATC
>JANOWA010000006.1:0-2961 GCA_031417675.1 Methylotenera sp. | reverse complement strand
GCGATACAGCTCGGTATGGCCTTTTTGCCGGCCAAAGCCTTTAACCTCGGTCACCGTGAGGCCGTTGGCGCCAATTTCAGAGAGTGCTTCGCGCACTTCGTCTAGTTTGAAAGGTTTAATCACTGCTTCAATTTTTTTCATGCTAGCTCCAAATAGATTTTTTGATTTAATTTTATTTAATCAATAAAATTGGGTTAATTAAACTTCAATTTACATGTTATCGGATAACGCCTGTCTTTGCCAAAACCTCTTTGCGTAATTCTAACCCCAACTGGCGCTTGGCGGCGTTTATATTCGTTGTGGTCGATTAAATTGGTGACGCGATTCACATCTTTTTCGCTAAAGCCAAGCGCGATAATCGCTGGTCTGCTTAAATCTTCTTCCACGTAAGCCTGCATAATCGCATCTAAAATTTCATACGGCGGCAAACTGTCTTGGTCGGTTTGATTAGCGCGCAGCTCGGCACTTGGCGCACGGGTGATGATGCGCGTGGGAATAACGCTGGAAACGCTATTGCGATATTCAGCAAG
Source organism: Methylotenera sp. (assembly GCA_031417675.1). GTDB lineage: Bacteria > Pseudomonadota > Gammaproteobacteria > Burkholderiales > Methylophilaceae > Methylotenera_A. Next base: position 2,431 of record JANOWA010000006.1, on the reverse strand, counting down.
CTTGTACACCAGCGTTTTTGGCACATCTTTGAGTAAAGAGAAGCCGCCTGCCATATCGCCATATAGCGTGCTGTAGCCGACGGCCATTTCTGATTTATTACCTGTGGTCAGCACAATACTGCCAAATTTGTTGGAGAGCGCCATTAACAACATGCCGCGAATACGCGCTTGCAGGTTTTCCTCGGCAGTGTTGAACGGTAAATCACCAAACTCGGGCGCCAGCGTTTCGCGAAACAATTCAAACAAATCTTTAATGGGGATTTGGCTATATTTCACGCCGACTAAATTGGCCATTTCAATCGCGTCATCCACACTAATATTGGCGGTAAATTCAGATGACATTAGCACGACTTTTACGCGCTCTGCACCAAGCGCATCGACCGCTATGGCAAGTGTAAGGGCAGAATCGATGCCGCCCGACAAACCTAAAACCACCGAAGGAAAGCCGTTTTTACTCACATAATCGGCAAGCCCTAGTTTAAGCGCGTTGTAAACCATCGCTTCCAAGCTATGTTTGGCAATAATCTCTGCTTTAACGGGACTATTATTGATGACTTCAACATAACTTAAAGCCTCTTCAAAACTGGGCAATTGCTGCGTAACTTTTCCAGTTTTATCGAGCACAAAGGATGCGCCATCAAACACCAGCTCGTCTTGGCCGCCAACTAAGTTGCAGTAAATAACCGCCAATCCCGTTTCTTTAGCGCGCTCGGCAATCACCTCAACGCGCGTTTCAAGCTTATCCATGTGGTAGGGCGATGCGTTTAGTGACAGCAAAAATTCAGCGCCCGCTTGCTTGGCCTTGAGCGCTGGTGCGGCTTCCCAGCCATCCGCGCAAATGATTACGCCGAATTTTGTGCCGCCATGCGTAAACACTAAAGGCGTATTGCCCGCGTCAAAATAACGTTCTTCATCAAATACGCCATAATTAGGCAAGCATTGTTTATGGTAGGTGGCCGTTATTTTGCCGTTTTCGATGATAGAAGCTGCGTTGTACAGCTTGCTATTTGTTTGATGTGGATGGCCGATTAATAAGGTGATGCCAGACACCTGCTCTGCAAGCCGCACCAATGCTTGCTCGCAGGCATGGTTAAAATCGTCACGAAATAATAAATCCTCGGGCGGATAGCCGCAAAGTGCGAGTTCTGGGGTAATGATTAAGCTTGCACCCGCTTGTTTTGCGCGATTGGCGTAATCGATAATTTTGGCTGTGTTGCCTTTAATATCGCCAACAATGCAGTTAATTTGGGCTAAAGCTATTTTCAAAATAAGCTTTTCATACAGCGTTAGTAATTGCCACCAGCGTCTTTTAATAAAGTCACCATTTCCGCATTGCCTTTTTTAAGCGCATAAACGTACGGCGTTAGCCCGTATTTATCGCGCGCTTTTACGTTGGCTTTATTCGCAAGCAGGAGCTTCACCATTTCTACAGATCCTGTATCTACCGCCAACTGCAATACTGGCGTGCCTTGCGAGTCTTTGTGGTCAATATCTGCGCCTTTTGCAATTAGGCTTTTGGCGACTTCAAGCTGCGCTTTTTTCACCGCCCAAGTCAGCGCTGTCCAACGCGATTGGTCTAGTTCGTCAACAACTGCGCCATGTGCCAACATGTAAGCAACAGCGTCGTTATGGCCTTCGCGCGCGGCGTACATCAGCGGGGTTGCGCCCTGTTTATCGTGTGCGCTGGCAAGTGCGCCTTGTGACATCAGCGCATTAATGGTTGGCACATCACCACTTTTTGCGGCGTACATCAGCGCAGTTTTGCCGTCATCGGCCTTGGCGTTTGCATCTACGCCATGTTTAATCATTAAATTCACCACTTCAGAATAGCCAGAAGTAGCCGCCATGCCAAATGCGCTCCAGCCACTTTCATCACGAATTTTCGGGTCTGCGCCTTTATCTAGCAACACTTTTACCGTGGCGATGTAATTTTTGCGTGCCGCAAACATCAGTGCAGTCCAGCCGCCTTTGTCTTTTGCGTTGACGTCTGCGCCTTTGCTTAATAGCGCGCTGACCACATCTGCGCGGTCTTTGCGTGCCGCGTACATCAGCGCGGTAATATCGTTGGCATCTTTGGTGTTAGCGTTCACGCCGCTTTGCAACATGGCTTTTACCGTCGATAAATCGCCCTTGGCAGATACTGTGAGAAGGTATGGAATATCCTCCGCAAAGCTCATCGCGCTTGCTAACGCCAGAAACAAAAGTACAATAATTTTTTTCAAGTTACTTCCTTTAGCTTTAATGGCCTTTAGCTTTAATGGCTTGCAGCACTGCCTCGCCCAAGCCTGCGGGTGAGCTTGCCACCACGCAGCCAGCGTTTTCCAGGGCTTTAATTTTGTCTTCAGCACGGCCGCTGCCGCCCGAGATAATCGCCCCAGCGTGTCCCATACGCTTGCCTGCTGGCGCGGTTAAGCCTGCAATATAGGCGGCG
>JANOWA010000005.1:0-1717 GCA_031417675.1 Methylotenera sp. | reverse complement strand
CCTCAAGCCTAGCAACGCAACACAGTGGCTGGCTTATATCGAAGCGCTGCATCCTAAGTCCATCGCCATGGGCTTGGATAGGGTACAAGCAGTCGCCAATAAGCTGCAACTTAAACCAAACTTCCCCATTATCACCGTTGCTGGTACCAATGGCAAAGGCTCTGTATGCGCGATGTTAAGTCACATTTATACAGAAGCTGGATTTTCGGTCGGCTGTTACACCTCTCCGCATCTCATTCGCTATAACGAGCGCGTATGCATTAACAGCCATGAAATTAGCGATGACGATTTATGTACTGCATTTGCTGCGGTAGAAGCGGCGCGTGGTGATGTTGCGCTGACCTATTTTGAGATGGGTACATTGGCCGCAATGTGGCATTTTTGCCAAGCGCGCCTAGATGTGGTGATTTTAGAAGTAGGGCTAGGCGGCAGGCTAGATGCAGTGAATATTTTTGAGCCTAATTGCGCGATTGTGACAGCGATTGATTTAGATCACATGGAATATTTAGGCGAAACGCGCGAAAAAATTGGTTTTGAAAAAGCAGGCATTTTTCGCGCCAATACATTGGCCATTTGCGGCGATGAAAATCCGCCACAAAGCTTGCTTGATTACGCCGCGCAAATTGGGTCGAACTTAGCCTTGATTAACCGTGATTTTTCAATTAATAAAATGGCGCAAGGCTGGCAATACGTCGTAGGTGATACGCGATTTGAATTTTTAAATCTAGGGTTGGCTGGTGATTTTCAAGGCAATAACGCCGCCTGCGCGCTGCACGCGGTTACGCATTTGCAAACACTATTACCTGCCTCGCAGGCTAGTATTTATCTAGGTTTGGCTCAAGTAAATCTGCCCGGTCGTTTTCAACAAGTTGCTGCAAATCCACCTATTATGGTGGATGTTGCCCACAATCCGCAAGCGGCGAAATCGCTCGCACATAATTTACAAAATATGCCCTGCAATGGCAAAACACTTGCCGTATTTGCCATGCTGGCCGATAAAGATATTAACGCTGTAGTTAGCGAAGTTAAGTCGCAAATAGATGCTTGGTATTTGGCAGATATTGATGCAGTGCGCGGCGCAAAAGCCTTAGATTTACAAGCCGCGCTTAATCAACAAGCCGTTAAAAAGCCAGTACAATTGTTTACTAACGTAACAACTGCGCTAGCTGCAGCCTGTATTGACGCCAATAAAAATGATAGAATAATCGTGTTTGGTTCGTTTTACACAGCAGCAGATGCGATAAGCTGGGCAGCCAATGCGACTTGAAAAATAGCATTTCATCGCCATCATTATTAATTGCGTTTGTTGGTTAGCGCGTGCCTTAAAAAAGGGTTTTACATGCAAAAAGAAACAACTGGCGATCAAGAATTAAATTTAAAAAAGCGTGCGCGTCGTCGTCTGGTTGGCGCTATTGCGCTAGTTTTATTGATGATTATTGTGTTGCCGATGATTTTAAAAGACCGCGCTGCAAGCAGCCCACAAGACAAAATTACCATCAGCCTGCCAGGTGAGCAGCAAACCATAACGCCAGTAGCGCCTAGCGACTTTGATTCCAGTATAGTACCAACCGAGCCTGTTACACCAGCCTTACCAAGCACCGAAACAAACGAGCCTGCAGCGCAGACAGTTGACCCAGAAGCTGCAGCCGCAAAACCTGAAAAGCCAGCGCCAGTCAATGAAGCGCCGCCCAAAACGCCCAATAAGCCAAAAGATGAG
>JANOWA010000004.1:0-2631 GCA_031417675.1 Methylotenera sp. | reverse complement strand
GCGGCTTAAAATATCGGCCACTTCGGCCATAAAATGCACCCCTAAAAACACAATAAATTCTGCGTCTAAATCTTCGCAATATTTAGATAATTTAAGCGAATCACCCGTAAAATCGGCATGGCGATAAACGCTTTCGTGCTGATAGTGATGGCCTAAAATCACCAAACGTTTGCCGAGTTTTTCGCGCGCGACGATGATACGGCGCTGGCAATCGGCATCGTCAACAGTTTGAAACTTCTCAAACTTTATAGGAATTGATTTAAGTGCTTGTATTTGCATGATAATTTAATGTATTAAAGCAAAAAAGATTTATTGATAAGTTTTTATTCTACACCGTTTATTTTACAACGTAAGACCATGCATTTCACCTAATCTTTTTAGCGCGTCGATATTCGTCCAAGAGAAAACGCGCGTTGCCGCTTCGCGCCAATCGACCCATTCGTAACGCACATGCTCGTTTGGGGCTAGTTGGATCGGTAATGGCGATGGTAGTTGCAGCCCAAATAAATGCTCGGTATTTTCCACCACGCCTGGCGCGTAACGGTGCCGCCAATGCGGGTAAATTTCGTACACATTGCTGGCATGCCAATCTTGCAAATCATAGTTGCTTGCGTCTAGCCCAGTTTCTTCAAACACTTCGCGAATGGCCGTTTGCAGCGGTGTTTCGTCGCCTTCCACACTGCCAGTTACCGATTGCCAAAAACCTGCTTTATCGGCGCGTTCCATGATTAACACTTGTAAATCGGCCGTGTGAATCAGTACCAGTGCAGAAATTGGGGTTTTATAGATTGTCATGAAATTTATATCAAATTGTCAGTTTTGTATGAGCGAATTTATTCGCGATTAACATGTTGAGCTATAAATCGCGAATAAATTCGCTCCTACCTATTGCGCTTTGCCTGTGTTAAGTTTTTAGGCAGCTGAAACACGACGCTTTCCACTACGCCTTGCAACTCTTGTACTTGGCTTGCGCCCATTTGTTGTAATTTTTCAATCACTGCCTTCACTAAAATTTCGGGCGCAGAAGCACCTGCCGATACGCCAATTTTTTTCTTATTAGTAAGCCATTCCACTTTTAAGTGGCTCGCGTTATCCACCATGTAAGCTTCAACTCCTTGATTTTGCGCGACTTCTCGCAACCGATTAGAGTTAGAACTATTGGGCGAGCCGACCACAATCACTAAATCACAATCTTTAGCCATAATCTTGACTGCATCTTGACGGTTTTGCGTGGCATAGCAAATATCATCGCTTTTTGGCGCATGAATATTGGGGAATTTGGCTTGCAAGGCTTTAATCACCAAGGCTGCATCGTCCATCGAGAGCGTTGTTTGCGTCACAAACGCGAGTTTTTCAGGGTTTTTTACGTTTAACTTGATCACATCTTCGGGCATTTCTACCAAATACATGCCTTCATTCGATTGTCCCATCGTTCCTTCAACTTCAGGATGGCCTTTGTGGCCAATCATCACAAGTTCCATACCCGCTTTGCGCATTTTGGCGACTTCGATATGCACTTTGGTGACGAGCGGGCAGGTAGCGTCAAACGCTGTTAAGCCGCGGTTTTCAGCCTCAGCGCGAATGGCTTTTGACACGCCGTGCGCACTAAAAATGACCGTGCTGCCAGTGGGAATGACGTCTAATTCCTCGACAAATATCGCGCCTTTTGTGCGCAGTTCATCCACCACAAATTTGTTATGTACCACTTCGTTACGTACATAAATGGGTGCGCCAAACTTTTCTAAGGCTTGCTCGACGATAATAATCGCGCGATCAACCCCTGCGCAAAAACCGCGCGGGTTTGCCAGCACAATTTCAGGTATTGCTCTAGTTTGTATTTCGGCTTTTTGGCTCATATTCAATCGTCAACTGCTTGTTAATACTGCTTGTTAATTTAGCTAAACTTTAATATTGGGTATAATGGCACAAATTTTAAAGCTTAATTTTCATGAAAAACACCGCAACATTACTCATTACTTGCCCCGATACACGTGGCATCGTGGCGGCAATCGCTGATTTTTTATATCAGCATAATGCCAATATTTTACACGCAGACCAGCATCAAGATGCAGAAAATAATCTATTTTTAATGCGTGTTGAGTGGGATGTAGCGAATTTCAACTTAAGCGAGTCGGATTTTAGCCAAGCTTTTGCGCCAATTGCCACGCAATTTAGCATGATTTGGCAGTTAAAATTATCGCAACACAAAACACGCGTGGCTATTATGGTGTCGCAGTACGACCATTGCTTGGCCGATTTGCTACATCGCCATAAAAGCGGCGAGCTAGCATGTGAAATACCGCTAGTGATTAGTAACCACACGGACACCGAAGCACTGGTGAAGTTTTATGGCGTTGATTTTCATCATATTATCGTCACCAAAGACAACAAGGCGGAGGCAGAAGCCGCGCAATTTGCGCTATTTGCCCAATACAACATTGATTTAATTGTGCTAGCGCGTTATATGCAAATTTTGTCGCCCGATTTTGTGCAGCGTTATCCGCAGCGCATTATTAATGTTCATCACTCGTTTTTGCCGGCTTTTATTGGCGCAAAACCTTATCACCGTGCGTTTGAGCGTGGCGTTAAGTTAATTGGCGCAACAGGCCATTATGTAACCGAGGTGCTAGA
>JANOWA010000003.1:0-3386 GCA_031417675.1 Methylotenera sp. | reverse complement strand
TGTTTTATTTAATAAGCCGTTTAACGTCGTGTGCCAGTTTAGCGCTCATGAGAAGCATTCCACGTTAAAAGACTTCATTCATATCCCCAATATCTACGCGGCTGGGCGGCTAGATACCGATTCTGAAGGTTTGCTTATTTTAACCGATGATGGCGCGTTGCAACACAAAATAAGTCACCCAAAACATAAAGAATTGAAAACGTATTGGGCGCAAGTCGAAGGGTTACCAAAGAATACCGACTTAGCGCCATTACGAAGAGGTTTAGATTTGGGTGATTTTTTTACGCAGCCAGCAGTTGTTAATATCATCGCAGAACCGCATGGATTATGGCTTAGAGCGCCGCCCATTCGTGAGCGCAAGCTCATTGCTACCACTTGGCTGGAGATTAAAATAAGTGAGGGTAAAAACCGCCAAGTACGCCGTATGACGGCTAAAATTGGTTTTCCTACTTTGCGCTTAATTCGCTATGCAGTTGGTCATTATAATATTGATAATTTAGAAAATGGAAGCTATAAAATCGTATGACAAACCCTACAAAACCAGTCATTATTTTTCGCTTTTTGGCACACGAGGGCTCAGGCTATTTGGGTGATTTTTTAAGCGAAAATAATATCTCGTGGCAACTGCACGAGATAGATAAAGGTAAGCCAGCTCCCCCGTCAATATTGGCTTACAGCGGCATGGTGCTAATGGGCGGGCCAATGAGCGTGAATGACGATTTGCCATGGATTGCGCCCATTTTAGCCTTAATTCGAGAGGCAATTGATAACAACATTCCAGTATTGGGGCATTGTTTGGGCGGGCAATTAATGAGTAAAGCCTTGGGCGCAATTATTACTAAAAATGCGGTTAAAGAAATCGGCTGGGGCGAAGTCACGGTGAGCAGAAATGAAACCGCCAAAAACTGGTTTGGTAGCATCGAAACCTTTAACGCCTTTCATTGGCATGGTGAAACGTTCAGCCTGCCGCAAGGCGCTATTCACCTGCTTGCCAGCCCGTATTGCCAAAACCAAGCGTGGGCAATTGGCCAGCATTTGGCGCTTCAAACACATATTGAAATGACGGCAGAAATGGTACAAAAATGGTGCGAAGAAGGCGCAGATGAATTGGAAGCAGAATTGCGCGATTCGGCCAGCAGTATTGCCGTGCAACAAGCTGAAGCCATGCAACAAGAGCTGCCGCTAAGTGTATTTTTTCTGCAAAAAGTGGCTAAGCAAGTTTATGCGCAGTGGATTAAAGCGCTAATCTAGCTTTTTAAAACAAATGTAAACATCAAAATTGGATTATAAAAACTCATCCGAGCTGTTGCTTAAAGACTTTGAACGCTGTTATAGTTAATCATCTAAAAATTTGAAAATAACAATGATTAAACAATATTTAGTGAATAATTCGTTAGCCAGAGTTCTGTTTTCGCTTAGAGATCAATATGAGCTGCTTCGTATGGCTTTTACAAAGCCTGAGGAGCTTGGCACAGTGGCCAATGATCAATTTGCCACACATCTGTCACCTCTATTTGCAAACCTAATGTCACGTTTATTGATGTTGGCGCGCATATAGGCTCGATTATAGGCAAAGTGGCGCATTTACTGCCCACAGTCAATATCATTGCTGTAGAAGCCATACCAGAAAAGGCGCTTCGGTTAAAAAAACAGTTTCCTCATGTTGAAATTCATCACTGCGCAGTAGGCGAAGCAACTGCAGAGGCTGTTTTTTATATTAACCATACCCGCTCTGGCTATAGCTCTTTACTTGGTCCAGCTAAAAATACCCAAGATTTAATTGAAGAAATTAAAGTAACGATTCGAAAGCTAGACGATCTTGTCACATCCAATAATGTAGATGTGATTAAGATTGATGTAGAAGGTGCAGAGCTCAGTGTTTTGCTGGGCGCAACCGCATTAATTGCACGCTGCCGTCCTGTTATTATGTTTGAAAGCGCACCAAGCCATGATGACCAAAAATTGGGTAAAGAGGCTTTATTCAACTTTTTTAAACAACTAGATTATGCGCTGGTAACACCTAGCCGACTTGCGCATTCTAGTGCAGGCATGTCGCTAAATGGTTTTATTGACTGTCATGTTTATCCAAGAGTAAGCACAAATTTTTTTGCAGTTCCACTTGAGCGCAGCGATGAAATGCGGCAAATAGCTTATCAAAAGCTACTTAAAAGATGAAATAATTTCAGCGTTTGGTTATTGCTTTAAATTCGCAATTAAATAGACATAGACTCATTGACATAAACATTATGTGCAATAGTTGGTGTGCGAGCGGTATGCTTACCATAGCATTCACTTAGTCTCGCTAAAACCCGCTTTAACAGTAACTAAAATCACTTTTCATGCCTTGTGGTAAAATCACCAGCAATTAAACTCACAGAGATACCCCATGTCTGGCAACACCATCGGCACACTTTTTACACTTACCTCTTTTGGCGAATCGCATGGCGCGGCGATTGGCGGCGTGGTAGATGGTTGCCCGCCCGGTTTAAGCTTATGCGCAGAGGATTTGCAAATTGATTTAGATCGCCGTAAACCAGGCACTTCGCGCCACGTCACGCAGCGTCAAGAGGCCGATGCGGTGGAGATTTTATCTGGCGTGTTTGAAGGTAAAACCACGGGTGCGCCAATTGGTTTGCTGATTCGTAATACTGATCAGCGCAGCCAAGATTACAGCAAAATTATGGATACCTTCCGCCCTGGGCATGCTGATTACACTTACGCGCAAAAGTATGGCGTGCGCGATTATCGTGGTGGTGGCCGCAGCAGTGCGCGCGAGACGGCGATTCGTGTGGCGGCTGGCGGCATTGCTAAAAAATGGTTATTTGAGCGTTTTGGTGTGGTTGTGCGCGGCTATATGAGCCAGCTAGGTGAGATAGAAATCCCTTTTCAAACGTGGGATTGCGTCAACGATAACCCATTTTTTTCGCCCAATACCGATATTTTGCCGCAGCTAGAAGCGTATTTAGATAAAATCCGTGCCGAGCGCGATTCAGTTGGCGCGCGCATCACCGTGGTGGCCGAAGGCTGCCCTGTTGGTTGGGGCGAGCCTGTGTTTGATAGGCTAGATGCCGATATTGCACATGCCATGATGAGCATAAATGCAGTTAAAGGCGTAGAAATTGGTGCAGGCTTTGCGAGTGTAAGCCAGCGCGGTAGCGTGCATTCAGATGAAATGACCCCGCAAGGCTTTGTCACCAATCACGCAGGCGGCATGCTGGGCGGGTTTTCTACGGGGCAAGAGATTCGTGTCAATGTGGCGTTAAAACCGACTTCTAGCATTCCGCAAGAACGCCGTTCTATCGACAAAAATGGCCAAGCTGTGACTATGCAAACCACAGGTCGCCACGATCCGTGTGTGGGCGTACGCGCCACGCCGATTGCGGAGG
>JANOWA010000002.1:0-14777 GCA_031417675.1 Methylotenera sp. | reverse complement strand
CTTTTATTTAATTAATATAGTGACTTAATGACACTACAAGGTAATAGTAGTTCAATTAATATTACCTGTAAGTATATTTGCACATGCGTCATTAATCTCGTGCTATACTGATTTGTATGAGCGCGTTAAAAGACAAAATTTTAGAAACAGCAACCGACCTTTTTCACACGAGAGGCATTAACTCTACGGGTGTCGATACGATTGTTGCGGTTGCTGGCACCACTAAAATGACACTGTATAAATACTTTGGCAGCAAAGAAGATTTAATTTTAGAAGTGCTGCAAAAAAGTCAGCAAGATTTTCAATCTTGGTTAAACGACAAACTCAATTCCACCAGCAAAAAACCGTCTGATAAAATTCAACAACTATTTGATTATGTTGAAGAATGGGTAAACTCACCGGCTTTTATTGGCGTTGGCTTTATTAAAGCGTCAGCTGAGTTTCCTAATGAAGAAAACCCGATTCATCAGTTATCTAGCCAACAATCGCGCGAATTTAGGCAGTTTATTAGCAAATTAGCCAAAGAGGCCGCCATTAAAGATGCTGATGGTTTGGCCTTACAATTATCCTTGTTATTTGAAGGCTCTGTGCAGGCCGAGCAAATGAAACGCGGTTCTGGCGCGATTAAGTATGCTAAAAAAGCGGCTAAAATATTGATTGATGGTGCAATTAAATCTTAAACCAGCTAAATCTTTAGGCTTACTTGCTTTAACTTAGCTATGTGCAAGATAATACCGTTTTAACTTAAAACGAATTTTTCATGCAAACTCTCATCTGCGGCTCACTCGCTTTTGACACCATCATGGTGTTTCAAGACCAATTCAAAAATCACATTCTGCCCGACCAAATTCACAAGTTAAGCGTGGCGTTCTATGTGCCAGAAATGCGCCGCGAATTTGGCGGTACGGCAGGTAATATTGCCTACAATTTGCAGCTATTAGAAGGCAAGCCGCTGATGATGGCGACTGTGGGTGAAGATTTTGTAACCTACGCTAACTGGTTGAAACAAAACAACTTAAATACAGCGCACATTAAAACCATTGCCAATAGCTTTACTGCGCAGGCGTTTATTACCACCGATTTAGACGATAACCAAATCACTGCTTTTCACCCTGGCGCAATGGTGGAATCGCACCAAAATTTTGTTAAAGATGCTAAAAATGTGACGCTAGCGATTATTGCGCCAGATGGTCGCGATGGCATGTTTCAACACGCTAAAGAATGCTTTGATGCAGGCATTCCGTTTTTGTTTGACCCAGGCCAAGGCTTGCCGATGTTTAATGGCGATGAATTGCTATACTTTATTGAAATGGCCACTTATTTGGCCGTGAACGATTATGAATCGCAAGTTATCCAAGATAAAACGGGCTTGAATTTAGAGCAGCTTGCCGCTAAAGTGAGCGCATTAATTGTCACGCTGGGCGGCCAAGGTTCGCATATTTACGCAGATGGTCAACGATTCGAGGTTCCGTGCGTTAAAGCTTCTAGTATTGTTGACCCAACGGGCTGTGGCGATGCGTATCGTGCGGGGTTGTTATATGGCATTGCAAATGGCTGGGATTGGCCGACCTGCGGGCGATTAGCCAGTACCATGGGTGCGATTAAAATCGCCAGCCGTGGTGGTCAGAATCATAAAGCAACGCGTGCAGAGATTGAAGCCATTTATGCGCAAGCACTGGTGGCACAAGTGGCAGCAGAAGAACAAGCAAAGTAATCACCTTATTTTAGGAGTTAAAAATGAAATTGTCGAAATTATTAGTCGTGTCAGCTTTATCTGTTTTAGTAACCGCTTGCGCCAGCTCAAACTCTGGCAGCGTGTATAGCCGCGACGACGCACGCAAAGTGCAAACTGTTAAAACAGGCGTGGTTGAAAGCGTGCGCACAGTGAAACTTGAAGGCACAAAAACACCAATTGGTACTGCCGCTGGCGGTGTAATCGGCGGTGTTGCTGGCGGCTCTATTGGCCATGGTGCAGGCAGCACCATTGCCGCTGTGATTGGCGCGGTAGCGGGCGGCATAGCGGGCTCTGCAGTAGAAGAAGGCGTAACCCGCAAAGACGCGCTTGAAATTACCGTTAAATTAGATGGCGGCAGTATGATTGCGATTGTGCAAGAGGCCGATGAATCATTTAAACCTGGCGATAAAGTGCGTATTGTAGAAAATGCCGATACGTCGCGCGTAACGCATTAATTTTTAATACTTTTCTAATAAATAAAGGCCGCCATAATGCGGCCTTTATTGTTTTTTTGTCATCGATTCGTCATTTAATTTTCATTAAACATTAATCTTTAGCCCATAACATCTCGCTCAATTAAAGGAGATGTTATGTTCAATTTAAGCAAACCTTCGCGCACGCAGCCATCTTTATTACAGCCTTTCACGGCGCTGCAACTCAACTTACCTGCTAGTCATCAACAAAAAGGGCTAAGCGTTAGCATTGCGCGCGATGGTACTGAAGTGGCCGAAGCACAACGCTTACGCTACAAAATTTTTTCCGAAGAAATGGGTGCAGATCTAAAAAGTAAGAATGGCTTAGATGTCGATGGCTTTGACGCGTTTTGCGATCATTTATTAGTGCGCGACACCAAAACAGGCCAAGTGATTGGCACGTACCGCATATTAAGTCCGCATCAAGCCTTCGCGGCAGGCGGTTATTACTCGGCTGGCGAATTTGATTTAACACGATTATCACACTTATTTAGCAGCACGGTAGAGCTAGGCCGCGCTTGCGTACATCAACATTATCGCAATGGCGGCACGATTACCATGCTGTGGGCAGGCCTTGCTAAATACATGCAAATGCACCAGTACGAATACATGATTGGTTGCGCCAGTGTGCCGATGAGTGATGGCGGCCACATGGCGGCCAGCTTGTACCATAAATTTAAAGATGATTATTTATCTCCGCCAGAATACCGCGTGTTTCCGCATAATCCTTTGCCGATAGCCTCGCTTAAAAACGATATACAAGTAGTTTGCCCACCCTTAATTAAAGGTTATATGCGCCTTGGCGCGTATATTTGTGGCGCACCCGCGTGGGATGCCTCTTTCAACACGGCTGATATGCTGGTAATGTTACCTTTATCTAAAATCAATCAGAAATACGCCGCACATTTCTTAAAATAATTTGCAACATTGCCACCCACTTACTCGCGCATATCGCACAGCGCGCATTTTTGTTCACACCATTATTGGCTTAATTGTCGCATCGGCCGTGCTGCCATTGGTGAATATTGCGCAAAAACGTCGCATCATCAAATGGTGGTGTGGCGGCCTTTTGCGCGCATTTCATATTCAGGTGAACACCTTTGGTAGCCTTCCCCCCGCCAACGTGCAGGGTATTATGTTTGTGGCCAATCATATTTCTTGGGCGGATATTCATGCGCTTAATAGCTTGATTGCATTACGTTTTGTGGCAAAGTCAGATATTAAAGATTGGCCAATTTTTGGCTATTTAGTCACCAAAGCTAATTCTTTATTTATTAATCGTAGCTAGCGACAAGAGGCTGGGCGTATTGTAGTAACAGTGTCATATAGTTTAAAAGCGGGCGATAATTTGTGCTACTTTCCAGAAGGCACAACTACGGACGGCACGCACATGCTAGCCTTTAAAAGCAGTGTACTGCAAGCCGCCATTAACGCGAAAAGCCAAATTTGGCCAGTGGCGATTCGTTATATCAACGAAGATGGCAGCATCAATACCGAGATGGCGTATGCGGGCGAAACCAGCATGATGGCATCCATGAAGTTAATCATGATGCAAAAAAATGCAGTGGTAGAGTTGCATTTTCTAGCGCCAATACAAGCAACTAGCCGCGATAGGCGCGAATTAACCGATGCGGCTTTTCAGGCAATTAAGGCAAAATTGGCTTTTTAACGTATTACGCTACCTTGTCTCTAACATCATGATTCACTTGGGTAATTTGTTTGGTCTCCAAACAAAAAGCCGTCAATTGCCCGCCCCATAAACAACCCGTGTCGAGCGCAATCACATTCTCACGTTGCTGCAAGCCTAGCGCGGACCAATGCCCACAAATAATGCTTGTATCGCTCGATTGCCGCGTTGGTACGTCAAACCAAGGCATATAACCTGCTGGTACATCTTGCAACTCGCCTTTAAACGTAAACTCCATTTCACCAGACGCGGTGCAAATTCGCAGGCGCGTCATGGCGTTAGTAATCACACGCAACTTATCCATTCCCGTTAAATCATCGCGCCAAGTATTGGGTAAATTACCGTACATATTGGCGAAAAAACTCAAATAGCTATCGGCCTGCAAGGCGCATTCTACCTCGTGTGCATGGCTAAGTGCTTGTGCAGCTGTCCATTGTGGTAGCAAGCCTGCATGCACCATTACATAGCCGTTTTCGCTTATCATTAAGGGTTGATGCCGCAACCAAGTCAGCAGTTTTGGCGCGTCTGGCGCATCCAGCAAGGCTTGTAGCGTATCGCCGCGATGCGCCAATTTTAAACCGTGCGCGACAGCCAAGGCGTGTAAATCGTGATTACCTAACACCATTTTGATGGCGCTTTGATGTTGATAGCACCAACGCAGCACCTCAAGCGAGCCGCTACCACGATTGATTATATCGCCGACTAGCCAAAGTTTATCTTGTTTTACGTCAAACTGCAGACGCGCTAATAACGCGGTAAAAGCGTGATAACAGCCTTGAATATCGCCAATTGCATAAGTTGCCATAGCTTCTAGTTTACCTGAATATAATTTTTGCCCGCAAAAAAGCCGCCTAAAAAAGCGGCTTTTTAAAACTTTTAGTAACTTATTTGCTTGCAAATTTAGCTGGGTCAAATTTTGCACCCGCTTGGTTTGCCATTTCAGCGACAGCGGCAGCAATTTCTGCTTCGCTTAAATCTGGGTTA
This sequence comes from Methylotenera sp., assembly GCA_031417675.1. Classification (GTDB taxonomy): domain Bacteria; phylum Pseudomonadota; class Gammaproteobacteria; order Burkholderiales; family Methylophilaceae; genus Methylotenera_A. The sequence goes on along the minus strand of JANOWA010000002.1, from coordinate 9,898 downwards.
CCGCCCTTGGCTGGCATGGTACGAATACCTTCAACCGCGTGTTTCACAAGCGTTTCATAACCCAGCGCAATACGTGGCGCCCACTGCGCTTTGTCGCCAATTTTTGGCGCGTTCATTAAGCCCGCAGCATGACACATTGCGCACCCGCCTTTTACAACCTCTGCACCGCTTTTTGCCACATGCTCAGTCACTGGTGCAGCCACTTCAACCACGGCTACTGGCTTAATATTAGCTTCACTATTGGCAACTACTGGCGCTGGCGCTACGTCCATAGGTTTGCCAAAAATCAGCGAGCCGACTACTCCAAGCGCTAAAATTAGGCCGAAAATAATCACCATTGGCTGTAAAGTGCTGGGGCTTGCGTGTTCGTCGTGATTGTTCATTGTGCTTGTTCCTGTCAAATAAATAAAAATTACGTCATAAAAATAGTGAATAAAAAACTAATGTGTTGAAGCTGCTTTGCTATAATGCGCCATCACTTTAGTAATAACATGCGCCCGTAGCTCAGCTGGATAGAGTGTTGGTTTCCGAAGCCAAAGGTCGTGGGTTCGACTCCCGCCGGGCGCACCAACTTAAGTTACAGTCTAAACAGCCAGTAATGATCTATCAATAATGCAGCAAATAATAGTGTTAAATATAAAATAGAATATTTAAACATGCTGCGCGCCAAATCGTCTGAGTATTTTCGATATAAACCAATGGCATACGCCATAAATACGCCATTTAACAACACGGCTGCGAATAAGTAGATCAAACCGCTCATGCGCATTAAATAAGGCATTAAGGTAATCACTGACAAAATAATGGTGTAGAGCAAAATTTGTAATAGCGTGTAAGCCTCGCCATGCGTTACAGGCAACATGGGCAAGCCTGATTTTGCATATTCTTCACGGCGATACAAGGCAAGCGCCCAAAAATGTGGCGGCGTCCAAGCGAATATAATCAGCACCAGCACCCAAGCTTCTGCTGATACATGGCCAGTGACGGCAGCCCAGCCCAATGCAGGCGGCATGGCGCCAGATAAGCCGCCGATGACTATATTAAGTGGCGTAGCGGGTTTTAAAAACACCGTATAAATAACCGCGTAGCCAACAAACGTGGCCAGTGTTAGCCACATAGTGAGTGGATTGACCAACACATACAAAATACCCAAACCAATGCTGGCCATAATGGCAGAAAACATAAAAGTTTGTGTTGAGCTAAGTTGCCCTGTTGGCAATGGTCGCGCACGCGTGCGCGCCATTTTGGCATCAATGGATTGCTCAACTAAATGATTAAACGCAGCCGCCGCGCCAGAAGCCATGCCAATTCCGATGGTGGCCGCTAACAGAATATTCAGTGGCACCATGCCTGGTGTAGCCAAAAACATGCCAATCACCGCGGTAAATACGATTAATAGCGTAACGCGCGGCTTGGTTAATGCTAAAAAGTTTTGAAAACTTGATCTTGCATTGGGTATTTTTAATTCAGAAACTGCACTCATTTTGTCTCGCAATCTTAAACAGGTATTTTTACTGTTTAATTTATAAATTCAACGACTTACGCCAATCATTTTGCTTCAGTAATCTTAGAGTTTAACACAACAATAGTCGTTAGCAATAATGCTGCGACCATATTATGCCCTACTGCCAGTACTAGGGGAAGATGCAGTAGCAATGTTCCTATACCTAAAATAATTTGCACCACCAGTAAACCCAACATAATATGGGCAATTTTTTTAAGCGGCGGCTGTTTTAGCAAACTCAAACCTAACCAAAATAAATATATAAACGTTGCTAAGGCACCGACACGATGTGTCCATTGTATAGCGGTGTAGGCGGACAATTGCAAAGTTTTACCTGTTGCGTCCATGCCTAGCTCGCGCACCCAATGAAAGGCGTTAGAAAAATCCATATCAGGAAACCATACACCATGACATGTTGGAAAATCGGTGCAAGCAGACCATGCGTAATTGGTGCTGGTCCAGCCGCCTAAGAATATCTGCGCAAAAATCACCAACAGCGCACCACGCACCCAAGGACGCAACGATTCAGCTTGCAGATAGCGAACATCAGACAAGCCCCAATGTCTATGCGCTATCCACACTAACAATGCCAGCGTACTGATGCCGCCCATTAAATGGATAGTCACCACAATTGGCATTAGTTTCATTGTCACCGTCCACATACCAAATGCCGCTTGACCCGCAATTAGTAGTGATAAAAATGTCGTTAGCCATGGTGATACTTTAATTTGATTACGTGCGCGCCAGCCTGTTGCAAAAAGCCCCACTACCAGCAAGCCCAATGCACCCGCAAAATAGCGGTGAATCATTTCTTTCCAAGCTTTTGCCGCTTCTACAGGCTGACCAGGGTAATTTGTTTGCGCGTGATTAAGCGCAGCTTCACTTTGCGGCACGGTTAATGTACCGTAGCAGCCAGGCCAATCTGGGCAACCTAAGCCCGCGTCAGATAATCGTACATAAGCGCCCAACACCACCACAAATAATGCTAGCGCGGCGGCCACCAAGGCTAATTTTTTAAATAATTGTGTACTAAATGCTTGCATTACCTTTTTTCCTATATTAGTTATACAATTTTGAGTCTTCTAGCCAGCCCACGAATTTTTTAATAACTTTTTTAAATCGGTTAACATGCCTTTTGGGTTCATATCTGCTGGATAAGTCATCATTAAATTGCCCAGTGGATCAACTAAATACACGCCGCCTTTTGACGGGGCTGTTGTTATTTCATCTGCATTAAACTTAGCCGCAAACTGTAAAGATTGCGCGTCTGCAGTACCCAAAATAATCAAATCTGGATACTGTTTATGCAATGCACTTGCCGTATCTGCTTTAATAGTTGGTGCTATTAATACGCGTTGCACCCGCTTAATATCTTTATCCAGCGCAGTATGTACTTGTTTAAGCAAATGCACTTGCGCCTGGCACGCTTGTGAACATCCTGTGGTATCGGTAGTAACAATACTCCAAATTTTAAGCCACTGCTGTGGCTTTATTTCCCTACCTTGCGTATCTTTTAATGTAGCAAAAATGAGCGCACGCGGTGGATTTATCAATGTTCCGTAACTGTGGCTAATCGGATGCACATTCAGTAAATGCATCGTTTTTGCAATGGTAAATGGCAACACAAAAATAACCGCTAAGCCCAGCAATATTTTTCTGCCATTACTTTTATTCACTGGCGTTTTGTTTTCAGCTTGATTCAACATACAAATAATTTAACTTTCTAATAAAATTTCTTCACTAAACTTTTTTCTTTAAATTTAAAACCATGTAAATCACTAACAAGGTTAAAGCAAAACCAAACCATTGGTAGGCATAGCCCAAATGCATGCTCACACGGTCGCCGGGTGGTGGCCAGTTTCGCATAAAACCACCTGCGTCACTTTTTGCATCTAGCCTTACCACAAAAGGCTGCACGGCAAATGGCACTGATTTTGCGTAACGTTTCAAGTCTAAATGTTGCCAAACTGTCTGCCATTTTCCATCTGTTGCTGGCGGCGCTTCTAAGCTAAAAAACGTTGCCGCTGGTATGGCAATGTCGCCTTCGATTATTTGTAAGTCTTGTGGCGTCTTTATCGCGGGTAGCCGTCGATTCACGCCAACTTGCTCTGGCACGCCTGCAATCCAGCCTCTATTCACCAGTACGTATAGTTTGCTGCCTTGCACCTGCATCGGCGTTAGCACATGGTAGCCCACAACTGTGTTTTCTACTTGGTTATCCAGCAATACTTGGTAGCGCGCGTCATAAATACCAGTAAATTTTACGCGTCTATAGCGCAAATCTTTTGCTGCTACCATTTTGTCCGAGATTAACGCATCTGTAAGCGTTTCTGCGGGCTGTGTGAGGCGTGCATTGAGTTGCGTTTGCAGCGCAAGCTTAATCTGGGCTTTATTGTACTGCCATAGCCCTGCTTTAATGCACAGCGCCATTACAATAATAGTTGCAAGCGTCATTAAAACACTTGGACGAAAGGTGTATTTCACTAAAGGTCGCCCTCCGATCCGTTCGTTTAATTTAAAGTTAGCAACCGACATATGGACTATTGCTGCAATTTACCGCTCAATTAGAACCAAAAGTCCTATTTGCAATCTATTTCATTTAACTGCATACTTGTTCAAGCATTATTAATTTGGGTCAATACTTTGATTAAAATCGTTATTGTTATCGTGTTATTGTTGATTTTTGCGAGCTTATTTTCCGCTTTGTATTACCTGATGAAAGGTGATACTACCGAGAAAACAGTGAGAGCCCTGACTTGGCGCATTGGCTTATCCATTACCTTGTTTCTAGTGCTCATGCTGGCGTTTTCGACTGGTATTATCGGACCACCAAATGTCCATCCATAAGGCTTAGCTCTTAAAACTTTCAATAGTTTAATGCCTTCTTAGCACTTTCTTCTAATCCAGCTTTGTCAGCACTCGGCATGCCATTGTAAAATGCGTACGATAGCGTTAACTCGTTAATATCACTTGGCAAATCAGGCTTTACATAAAACATCACAGGCATTTCTCTGGTTTCACCTGCTTGTAATGTTTGCTGCTTAAAACAAAAGCATTCAATTTTTTTAAACGATAACATGGCAATTTCTGGCGTAACACTTGGCACCGCCACGCCTAGCACGCTTTTGTTAGCATTATTTTTGGCCGTATAGCTGGTGAGAGAGATTTCACCGGGATGTACGCGCATACTGATGGTTTTGGGCGCAAAACTCCAAGCCAAACCTGGCATGGTATTGCCAGTAAAATTCACAGTTACCCAGCGCGTTTTATCAATCTTAATCGATTTGTCAAAGCTAGTCGCTGCGCTGTCAGCGCGGCCATTTAAGCCAAAGCGTTTGCACATCACGTCATAAATTGGCGCAAGTGCAAAACCGAACAACAAGCCCGCGAGCACGATTAAACTTAACATCCATGCCAATCGGCTATTCTTATTTGATTGATTGCTAGACTGTTTATTTTCTAAATTTAATAAAGGTTTTTCAGGCATCATTTAATGAAAATAAATCGCAGCCGCATAAAAAATGATCGTTAAAATACCAATTGACCAGCCTATTAATAGATTTTTGCGACGCTGTTTTTGCTTATCTTGTTCCATATTGTCTCTACTTAATTTCATCTGTTGTCATGCTTGCTTGAACGTACCCGTTCTTTTTTGCAGTTGATCCGCAAGTACTTCACGTTGTTTTCTAGTCAAATAGCGACCTACCTCAATACTCTTTCCATGCGATAGTAAATATACTTGTAGCTCACCATTGACTAACTGGCGACGCTGTACTGTCACCCAATAAGGGTTGAGCTCAAATTGACTAACATGACGGCTGTTACCACGCTCTACAACTAGGCTATTACCCTCTATACTAATGCTCTCGAAATCACTTTCATGGCTGTTCACATAGTAAAATGCAAATGACAGCGCCGCAATTTCTAAACCCACAAATGGCAACACAAACCATGCGCCGAGCATACCAAAACCAACCGCAATACAACACGGTATGATGGTGAGCAACAACACAACATTGCGCTTACTCTCAGCACTCAAAGCGCAATTGGGTTTAAACGTCACTCTATAACTGTTTGAATCACTATCTAAAAGTAACATCACGCCTCCGTATTTGGATTTATGACTCGTTTAAAATCAATTAATTCATTGTATTGATAGTTGGATGTTGAAACGTGATTGCACAAAACATAAACGCCGCAAGGCTATGCCTTGTGGCGTTTATTTAAGCCTAGTTTAAACTACAGCCAGTACACAAATATAAACAAGAATAACCAAACAACGTCCACAAAATGCCAATACCAAGCAACCGCTTCAAATCCAAAATGATTATGCGAATCAAAATGGCCTTTTAATACACGAAACAAAATAATGGCTAACATAATCGTACCCATGGTTACATGCAAACCATGAAAGCCGGTCAACATATAAAACGTAGCGCCGTAAATACCAGATTTAATCGTAAATGCGGCTTCAGCATACTCTTCATATTGCAAGTACAAGAATGCAGCGCCCAATGCAATTGTTAAGGCTAACCCGATAATAATTTGATTACGCTTATTCTTCATCAAACCCCAGTGCGCCCAAGTTAGCGTTACACCAGAAGTTAATAACAATAACGTATTAATGGCTGGCAAGCCCCATGGCTTCATTGCGCCTTCTAGCTTCAAGCTGGGTCCTGCAGTTGGCCAAGCGGCCGTGAAGTTTTGCCAAACCATGTGCGCGCCTGTTAACCCATGCGTATCTGCCAACCAAGGCAATGAAACATTACGCGCATAAAACAAAGCACCAAAGAAGCCAAAAAAGAACATCACTTCAGAGAATATAAACCAACCCATGCCCCAACGGAATGATTTATCCACTTGTTTGTTATAAAACTTGCTGACGCTTTCTTTAACAACTTCACTAAACCAACCAAACAACAAGTAGACAAGTGCAAGACCGCCCGCAATCATAATTGGCGTACCAAGTGCAATTTTATTAAGCGCCATCGAAAAGCCGCCTGCCAACAAAAAAAGCGAGATTGAGGCGATAAGCGGCCAAAAAGACGGGCCTGGTAAATAATAATTTTTTGTATCTTGACTCATGTTTGCTCCCTAAATATTTTCTTTATCAAACATTTACTTATTTAACTTGCGGCGGGGTTTCAAAAGTATGGAATGGCGCAGGCGAAGCCACTGTCCACTCTAGACCATGCGCACCCTCCCAAACTTGGTTGGTCGCTTTTGCACCACCACGAATACATTTGATGACCACATACAAGAACAACAGCTGACTTAAACCTAGGGCAAATGCGCCTAATGAAGAAATCATGTTGAATTCAGCAAATTGTAACGAATAATCTGGAACACGGCGTGGCATACCTGCTAAACCCGTAAAGTGCATGGGGAAGAAGGTCACGTTAAACGCAATCGTCGTCAACCAGAAATGCCATTTGCCTAGCGTTTCATCGTACATGTGGCCTGTCCATTTAGGAATCCAATAGTACACACCACCCATAATCGACATTGCTGCACCAGAGAACAATACATAGTGGAAGTGAGCAACCACATAGTAAGTATCTTGCAATTGAATATCCACTGGCAGAATCGCGCAAACCAAGCCACTGAAGCCGCCAATTGTAAACAAGAACACAACCGCTATTGAGAATAACATCGGTGTTTCAAATGTCATTGACCCCTTCCACATTGTCGCTAACCAGTTAAATACTTTTACGCCAGTTGGTACAGAAATTAACATCGTGCTGTACATAAAGAACAACTGACCTGCAACTGGCATGCCTGTTGTAAACATGTGATGCGCCCAAACCACGAATGACAACACAGCAATTGCGGCAGTTGCATATACCATAGACGCGTAACCAAACAATGGTTTACGTGCAAAGGTTGGGATAATAGTAGAAAGAATGCCGAAAGCTGGCAAAATCATAATATAAACTTCTGGGTGACCAAAAAACCAGAATACGTGTTGGAACAACACTGGGTCACCACCGCCTGCCGCGTTAAAGAAATGCGTACCGAAATGACGATCCGTAATCAGCATAGTTAACGCGCCAGCTAAAACTGGCATTGCAGCTATTAACAAGTATGCAGTAATTAACCATGTCCAAACAAACATTGGCATTTTCATTAATGTCATGCCTGGGGCGCGCATATTGAAAATAGTAGTAATGATGTTAATAGAGCCCACGATTGAAGACACGCCTAAAATGTGTAGTGCAAAAATACTCATATCAACCGACATGCCACCTTGCACTGAAAGCGGTGGATACATGGTCCAACCCCCAGCAGCAGCGCCGCCAGGCACGAAGAACGAAGCTAGCAGTAGAATGGCAGCAGGAATCAACAACCAAAAACTCATGTTATTAAGTCGCGGAAACGCCATATCTGGCGCACCAATCATCAACGGCACTTGCCAATTAGCAAAGCCCACAAACGCTGGCATAATCGCACCAAAAATCATGATCAAACCGTGCAAGGTTGTTAACTGATTGAAAACTTCTGGTTTAACAAATTGCAAGCCAGGCTGAAATAACTCAGCCCGAATACCCATCGCCAATGCGCCTGCGAACATAAACATGGCGAAGCTAAACCATAAGTACATGGTGCCAATATCTTTATGGTTGGTTGATTTTACCCAACGCATGAGACCAGTTGGATGTCCATGATCGTCATGGCCATGCGAGTCGTGATGTGAAGCAGTTGTGGTACTCATTACATTCTCCTTAAAACTACAGCTAATTACTTGTAATTAATAAAAAATTATTTGATTATCGCGCAGCTTTTATTTGCGCTGGCTGCACTATGGGGTCAACTGTTGCTGCGTTACCTAACGCTTGGCGTTCATAGTTAATGACCGATGCAATTTCCACATCATTTAACTGACCTTTCCAGCCTGGCATCACGCCTTTACCATTTAACAGGCGATCTACATGGCTATCTTTAAGGTATTTGCCATCAGCACCCCAAATTGCACCCAATGCAATCTTACTACCCGTCATTGCAGGGAAAGCGGGTGGCAAACCTGCACCATTCGCTTGGTGACAAACAGCACAATTCTTTTCATATACTGTTTTGCCGTTTGCAATCAAATCTTCTTTAGTCCACTCTTTATCAGCACCAGCAGCGCCTGCAGCTGCCTCTGCTTTTTTAGCCTCTATCCAAGCCGCATACTTTTCTTCAGAAACCGCTTCTACCACAATTGGCATAAAGCCGTGTGCTTTGCCACACAATTCAGAACATTGTCCGCGGTATGTACCAGGCGCGTCTGCTCTAAACCAAGTTTCTTTAATAAAGCCAGGAATCGCATCTTGCTTCACACCAAACGAAGGCATTGACCAAGAGTGAATTACATCGTTAGCCGTTAATAACACTCTGACTTTTTTGCCAACAGGCACCACCATCGGATTATCAACTTCCAATAAATAGTTTTCACCTTTTTCTGATTTTCCATCAATTTGGTCTTGGCTAGTTGCAAGATTGCTGATGAATTTAACATCTTTACCAATATAGTCGTATTCCCATTTCCACTGCAGACCAGTCACTTTAACCGTCATATCTGCTGCGCTGGTATCTTTCATCGCCAAAATAGTTTTGGTTGCTGGCACCGCCATTGCAATCAAAATGACTGCAGGAATAATAGTCCATACGACTTCAAGCAGATGATGTTCATGAAATTGAGCCGCTTCATGCCCAGCTGATTTTCGGTGCTTATAGATTGAATAAAACATCACCCCAAATACAACAACCATAATAGCCAAACATACGTAAACGATTAACATATGTAAATCATAAATTTGACTGGCTATTTCAGAATGTGGCGCACGCAAATTAAGCTCATAAGCGGCGTTGACGTTTTGCGTAAACGTTGCACCTAGCATTGTACTTAGAAAGAAAATTGCTTTCTTATTCATAACTAAATCTACCTTCAATGTGAATAATAAAATAATCTGAATAGCGTTATCAAATTATTTAGCTAAAATATGTTATTTTAATTTAGGTTCAAAAAATTGGAGCGCTATACATTTGCGTTGAGTGCTCGGTTTACTTGTTACGCACTTTTTATTGATCGTCTAACATTTTACACGCGGAATTAACTCGCACTGCTAAAACAATGTGAAAATAGCATATAAAATTATTTTTCTCAAGTCAAAAACTACATCTTAGTTACAATTACTCATATTTAGTTACATGTAATTAAATATAAGTTCAACTAATTAACTCGACCAATTAAACTAAAGTTTAATCAATTTTTAGCATGTAGATTAATTTGGTGCCGGGAGGGGGAATCGAACCCCCACGTTGTCGCCAACGCGGGATTTTGAGTCCCGTGCGTCTACCAATTCCGCCATCCCGGCTTGAGGTATAATTACAACCCCGCCATTATAACCATATTTT
>JANOWA010000001.1:0-3320 GCA_031417675.1 Methylotenera sp. | reverse complement strand
CACCATCACCCGCTTGGGTAGAAGCAGCTGCGCCTGCACCTGCGGTTACGCCAACATGTGCTACCGCTCCAATATCATCACCTGGCAATGCACGAAACTTGTCTTGATAAGCATAAACATACACGGGGGTATTTCTAAAATCTGCAGCCATATTTTTTACTTTTGCACTATTAATCAGCTCTTGCCCGCGCAACACGCCGCCCAGCAGCAAGCCAATAATCACCAGCACAATGGCTAGCTCGATAAGGGTGAAACCTGCTTGTTTATTCATTTATGGTATCCTTTACCTATTATTTTGGTGTGACTTTTTTTATTTAAACTGTCACAATTGGTAAAAACCATGCAATTCTCGTGCCAACCAAGCCGAGCCTTATTCCGCGTGGTAGCTTGTTCCGTTAAAACAATACATTCATTTCAAAATTGATGAAATTTCGTCGTTACTGACAAAAACTTGACACCCTGTTATAACTCGCTTTTTTAGATTATGCTGTCAATACAGTTAGCTCACCACCCTTAATTAAGCGCGCACAATGATGATTAATACGCTATTTAACCCGATGAAATTAAACCAATTGTTGGTGAATCATTCGCAGCGCATCTTGGCTTTAATGCTGTTAAGTTTGCATACTTTTTTGGTGTTGGGCATTGGCAGCTCACATTTACAGTCGCCCCTTCAGCGCGCGTTTTTCTTGTGTCATTACGGCTTATTTTTGCTGTGGCAACCCGTTTGGCGCAGTACCGAAAAATTATCTAAAGCGGCAATTGCATTATTTATAGTGGTGGGTTTAATTGGGTTTTTTGCCATTAATTGGTGGATTACTGCGCTGTGGCTGGCCATTTTGTTTGGATTATTGGGCGGCCGTGTGTTTTCAGATGAATCAAAAGCAACCCGTTTGGTGCATATTTTGGCCGCCAGTTATTTATTATCCATGTTGTTGTTGTGGGTTGTACCCAAGCTGTTGGGCGCTTCTAACGACCTAGAAGCAGCAAAATTTGTGATTACTTATTTAACGCCCATTTTGCCGTTTGCCATTTTATTTATTAATAAAGAATCCACCAATAATGGGCAATTACCGGTATTAGACTTTTTTTACACTTTATTGCTGATGTTGGTGGCGCTTATTTTAGTGCTGGCCAGCTACGCCATTGGCACGCTTCAATCGGTTAATTATATTCAGGTGATGTTTATTGCTATATTTGGCTTGGCCTTTGTGCTGGCGGCGTTTAGCTTGTTGTGGCAGCCTAGCACGCGCTTTTCTGGCATCGAGCTACTCATGTCGCGCTATTTATTAAGTATTGGCATGCCGTTTGAAAAATGGGTGAAAAATATTGCCTCACTGGGCGAGATAGAATCGACGCCAAACGGCTTTATGCAGGCCGCCATGCAAGAAATGAAAGCCTTGCCGTGGGTAACAGGCGTCAATTGGTTGGCCGATGAAACGCAAGGCAAATTGGGTGAATCATCTGAGCATGTGACGCATTTTAATTTTAAAGATTTTCATATGAGCTTGCATACGCGTTGGCAAATTTCACCTGCACTTTATGTGCATGTAAAATTGCTGATGCAGATTATGGGTGAGTTTTATGAAGCTAAACGCCGTGAAGAAACTTTGCGCCAAAATGCCTATATGCAAGCGTTTTACGAGACGGGAAGCCGACTAACGCACGATATTAAAAATATTTTGCAATCGGTTGGTACGCTAGTAAGTGCCGCCGAGCAAACTGAGCATAAAGACGAGCAAGCCCTATTGCAGCTGATTCGCAAGCAATTGCCCGTGCTTAATACGCGCATAGCCGCTACGCTAGATAAGCTTAAAGCGCCAGGCGAAGAAAAAAAACGGCTAGAGAAAATGTCGGCCTGGTGGAAAAATTTGCAATCGCGCCATCATCACGACGCCATTCAATTTACGGCGGATCAATTGCCCAAACAAGATATTAATGCCGAGGTGCTAGATAGCGTGTTGGATAATTTGCTGAATAACGCACTCGAAAAAACTAAGTATCAGCCCGACACTACCATTATGATAGAAATGCTGGAAGACGCAGAAAATGGCTTTTATATTGATGTGACTGATACGGGCAAAGCCATGAATGCACAAGTTGCGAATGATTTATTTAAAAAGCACATTGCCTCGCACAACGGCTTGGGTGTTGGTTTGTATCATGCCGCGCAAGATTGCAAACAAGCGGGTTACGGCTTAAGTTTGGCCAGCAATGTGAATGGCGCGGTGCGGTTTAGAGTGCTACTAAAAACCGCCAGCCAGGCCGTTGATTATGTTGAACTGACTAATTAATCTAAAGTAAACAACCCAAATTTATCAACCCAAATTAAATTGTCTTGCTTTATAAAAAAAGGTGACTGTTGCCACCTTTTTTACATTAGTTAAATACCAATTTTAACATTTACGGCGTTAGTCACTTAGCGCAGACCCTGCATATAGTCGGCTACTGCCTGCATTTCTGCATCGGTCATTTTGGCGGCAATTGCCATCATCATCGGCGCATTGGCGCGTTCACCTGTGCGCAAGGTTCTAAGCTGCTGCAAAGCATAATCGGCATGTTGACCGCTTAAACGTGGATATTGTTTTGGAATGCCTGCACCGTTAGCACCATGGCAAGCCGCGCAAGCAGGCACGCCCGTTGCAGCGATGCCGCCGCGATAGATTTTTTCGCCCAGCGAACCCGCGCCATTACTTTTTGCTTTGCCAAGTGTCAATTTTTGCGCGGCAAAATACTTGGCCAACCCTTGCATGTCTTCTGGCGATAAATTAGCCACCATGCCCGCCATTACCGCATTGGCACGCTTGCCTTCTTTAAAATTGGTCAGCTGCTTTAGCAAGTATTCTGGATGTTGCCCTGCTAATTTTGGGTTTAACGCAATCGCGCTGTTGCCATCAACCCCGTGGCAAGCCGAACAAACGGCTTTAACCGTCGCTTCTGCGCTGCTTACTGGCTTTGCTTCGGGTGCTTTATTCTCCGCAACCATTTCCGCTGGCAGCAGTTTTGCTAGCTTTTCAGCTGCAAAAGTGGGTAAGGTAACAAAATTTAACGCTAATAACACGACGAAAGCTAAACGCATCACAACTCCAAAAATTCTAAAAAAAATACAAAACAATGCAAAAAAATAAGCAAATTCAACTAATTAAGCGCGCATTTTATCAAACTTAGGCAGTTCGTGATAGCATTTGCACCTTAAACCATCAGCCGCAAAAGTGATTCATGCCTTTATTTCAAAACGCCACCTTTTTTATCTCTGCGCATCACTTGCGCGATTTACCGCCCGCAAGCGGTATTGAAGTGGCCTTTGCAGGCCGCTCTAA